>JBCBTO010000153.1:0-5227 GCA_039818625.1 Pseudomonadota bacterium | reverse complement strand
ACAACCATGAGCTGGCGCGGAAGCTGACCCGGGACTGCGCTGAGGCGGGCTACGCCAAGGCCATGACCTGGATGAGCCAGATGGATGATAACGGCCTGGGTGCGGAAGAAAACGCCAAGGCCGCAGCCAGGTGGGACAAGCGCGCAGCGGATGCTGGCGATCCTGTCGGCCTGTTCAATTACGGACTCGATTTGATGCGCGGGCGCGGTGTCACCCGCGACCAGACGCTCGGTCGGCACTATGTCGATGAAGCGGCAAAGAGTGGCCTTGCAGTGGCCAAACGGTTGCAGAAGGCTGGGTATGACCTCAACGAGGTCACTCCGGACGCCGACAACTGGAAATACGCGCCTGAGGCGTTCTAGACACGCCTCCCGGTTAACGGCTCTGAGCGCGCGCGTTGCACCTAAGTGCCATTCCCCTCTTTCACCTCCTTTGAGATACTTTTAATGAGGAGAAGATGCGCCTGGCGCATCGTGTGAGGAAATTGAGAGGAGGAAACGATGCGTCGATTATTCTTGGCCGCCACCGCAAGCCTTTTGGCAATTGCAGTCGCTCAGGCTGATGTCACCGACAAGGATTTGGCGGAAGACCAGCAGAATACGAAGCAGATTGTCACCAACGGCATGGGCCGGGACCTGCAGCGTTTCAGCCCGCTCGACATCTTGAACAAGGACAACGTGAAGAACCTCTTCCCCGTCTGGGCCTTTTCGCTCGGTGGTGAAAAGCAGCGTGGCCAGGAAACCCAGCCACTCATCTATGACGGCGTGATGTATATCACCGGGTCTTACTCCCGCCTCTACGCGATCGACCTCAAAACCGGCGAAGAGCTCTGGCAATATGATGCGCGTCTGCCAGAAGGCATTCTGCCTTGCTGTGATGTGGTCAACCGTGGCGCAGCACTTTACGGCAATAAGGTCTATTTCGGCACCCTGGATGCACGCATCGTCGCCCTCGACATGAAAACCGGCGATGTTGTTTGGCGCAAGAAGATCGCGGATTACAAAGCGGGCTATTCCTACACGGCAGCACCGCTCATCGTCGATGGTCTGATCATCACCGGCAATTCAGGTGGCGAATTCGGCATCGTTGGCGAAGTTCAGGCGCGTGACACAGAAACCGGTGAACTCGTTTGGACCCGCCCCGTGATCGAAGGCCACATGGGCACGTTCAAAGGCGAAGAAACCACCATGACGGGCACGCTGAATGCCACATGGCCCGGCGACATGTGGAAGACAGGCGGTGGCGCCACATGGCTCGGTGGATCTTATGATGCCGACACCAACACGCTCGTTTTCGGCACGGGCAACCCCGCGCCCTGGAACTCGTGGCTGCGCGATGCGGGACAGAACAACGACGGCACGGGCGACAACCTTTATGCCGCGTCGCGGCTGGGCATCGATCCCGCCACGGGCGAGATCAAGTGGCACTTCCAGACCACCCCACGTGAGGGCTGGGATTATGACGGTGTGAACGAAGTCATCGCTTACACGGATCGCTCCGGCAACAAGCGCTTCGCCACCGCAGACCGCAATGGCTATTTCTACGTTCTCAACCGGGAAGACGGAAAGTTCGTAAGTGCGACACCGTTCGTGAAAGACATCTCGTGGGCAAACGGGATCGATGAGAATGGACGCCCGATCTTCAATGAAGCGAACCGGCCCGGCGACCCGTCGGCTGCCACAGATGGCAAAAAGGGTGAGACGGTGTTCTCGTCTCCATCCTTCCTGGGCGGTAAAAACTGGATGCCGATGGCCTTCAGCCAGAAAACCGGCAACTTTTATGTCCCATCCAACGAGTGGGGCATGGATATCTGGAACGAGCCGATCACCTACAAGAAGGGTGCTGCTTACCTGGGGTCCGGTTTCACCATTAAGCCAAATTATGAAGACCACATCGGCAGCCTGAAGGCGATCGATCCCGACACCGGCGATATCAAGTGGGAGTACAAGAATGACGCGCCGCTTTGGAGTGGCGTGATGACGACCGCTGGCGGTCTCGTATTCTTCGGTACGCCGGAAGGCAAGTTCCTCGCTCTCGACGATGAGACTGGCGAAGTTCTGTGGAGCTTCCAGACCGGGTCAGGCGTTGTCGGTCAGCCCGTCACCTGGGAGCAAGATGGAGAACAATATGTTTCCGTCATCTCAGGCTGGGGTGGAGCTGTGCCGCTCTGGGGCGGGGAAGTCGCCAAAAAGGTGAACTACCTCAATCAGGGTGGCACCCTTTGGACCTTCAAACTGCCGAAGCAATTGGCCTCGGCTGACTGATTTCTCCCGACGAAGACCGAGATACGTGTTTTCAAACGCGTATCTCCCCTCCAAGTGAACTTGAGCCACGCCATCTTTTGGCGTGGTCTTTTTTGATTGGGTGAAGAACACCTGTTAAACTGCGCCTTCTCAAAGAGAATGCCGGTCAAACCAAATCGGGGGAGGTGGATTTGACGCATCAGATATCGGGTGATCTGTTTCGTGAACACATGCACCGAGACGGTGCAAAATGGCATCGCCCGCTTCCATTGTGGGGTGACCACACTCAGTGCGAATGACAGCGACGATGCAACATTCTGGGCTCAGATGGGCGCTGTCGCCGGCGACCAGGACCTCGCCTTCGTCACGCTTTTCTTTTCCTGCACGAGTTTCAACGCCGAACGCATCAGGTCGCGGATGGAAGCAGCCTGTCCGAATGTGAAATACGCGGCCTGTTCGACAGCGGGCGAAATCACACAACACGGCATGACCGAGGGCGGGCTCGTGGCGCTTCTCTTCCCGTCAGAGACGTTCCGCATGGATGCGTTGGCGCTTTCCGACATCAAGAATTGCGGCATGGATGAGATCGTGGACAACGTCAAAGCCGCACGCCGCGCATTCGTAGCCCAAAAAGCTGCATCGCCGTGGAAGGGGGAGAGTGGGGACGGGAAAGACGCGAACAACGACCTGTTTGCCCTTTGTCTCATCGATGGAATGTCATTTGCCGAGGAAGCGGTCACGGCTGGCCTTTATTGGGCACTCGATGACATCCCGCTGATTGGGGGGTCAGCCGGAGACGATCTCAGGCTCAGTGATACCGTTTTGATGCTCAACGGTGAGGTGTTCACCGAAAGCGCTATTCTCATCCTGGCGGAGACGAAAGTGCCGTTTTCCGTCTTCAAGACCGACAATTTCATTCCGACAGATGACAAGCTCGTCGTAACCCATGCGGACCCGGACCAACGGTTGGTCTATGAGTTTAATGCTGCCCCCGCAGCCCAGGAATACGCACGCGCCATCGGGATTGATCCGGAAAACCTCTCTCCGCTCTCTTTTGCGTCTTATCCTCTGGTGGTGCGCACGAATGGCGAGTACTACTGCCGATCGATCCAGAAGGCGAACGAGGATGGGTCCCTGTCGTTTTTCTGCGCGATTGACAACGGCATCGTCATGACAATTGCCGAACAGCGCGGCATGTCGCGCACCACACGTCAGGCGTTTGATGAGGTCAGGTCGGACCTTGGTGCAATAGACTTTGTTCTCGGTTTCGATTGTATTTTAAGGCGTATAGACGCCCGCAATCGTCAGGTAACCCAGAAAATTGCGGCCCTTTATGCCGAGAACAATGTGATTGGTTTCAACACCTATGGCGAACAGTATATCTCCATGCATCTCAACCAGACCTTCACCGGCATTGCATTCGGGCGGGTGAGGGGCCATGTCAGTTCGTGACATTGATGATGTTGAGCGCCTGAAACGCATCAATCAGGTGCTGATCGACCGCATGGAACGCGTCACTGACCAACAGCGCAATGCGTTTTCCCTGTTTCAAACGGCGATCACCCTTGATGATCAGGTGCGGCAACGCACCGAGGAGTTGAACAAAACGCTCGGCCATCTTGAGGTGTCAAATAGCGAACTCGCCCGCCAGCGCGAGATTGCGGATGAAGCCAACCAGTCGAAAACGCGCTTCCTTGCCGCTGCAAGCCACGACATCTTGCAGCCCCTTCAAGCGGCGAGACTGTCGATCTCAGCGCTACAGGATTTGCAAACGACCGATCAGGGCGCTCGTCTCGTGGATCAGGTGGAGCGCTCACTTGAAACCATGGATGAGCTTCTGAGGACATTGCTCGATATTTCAAAGCTTGATGCTGGTGTGGTTGAGGCGAAGATGCAGCCGGTCAGTCTGGCGGCGATGTCGAAGCGATTGGAAGCCGATTTCAGGCCCCTTGCCGAGAAGAAGGGACTTGATCTGCGGTTCAGGTTGGCTGACCTATGGGTTCACTCAGACCCGGCGATGCTGCAACGCGTCCTGCAAAACCTGATTGCAAACGCGTTGAAATATACCACGCGGGGCGGGGTTTTGATCGGCACGCGCAAGAGTGGCGGTGACGTCTTGATTGATGTGGTGGATACCGGGCAGGGCATTGCTGACGACGTGCAAGCTCGCATCTTCGACGAGTTCTTCAGGGCCACCCGTCATGAGAAGCACGTGGACGATCGCGCGGCCCTCGGTCTCGGACTGTCGATTGTCCGCCGCCTCGTCGATGTCCTCGATCATTCTCTCGATCTGATCTCATCGCCTGGAAGCGGGAGCCGGTTTCGCTTGACCCTTGCGCCTGCAACTGCATCTCTCGGTTTTTTCCGAAGACCCGTGCCTGCTGTGAAGATGTCAGCTCCCTCGTTCCAGGGTCGCCGCATTCTGATTGTTGAAAATGACATGGCTGTCCGTGCTGCCATGGACGAGGCTGTGAAGGTATGGGGATTCGAAACACGGCTTGCCGCGACGCAATCGGTCGCACTTTCGCAACTCAATGATGGCTGGCAACCGGATGTTATCATCGCAGACCAACAACTCGACCGCGGTGATCTTGGAACGCGGACGATCGGTGCAATCAGACGAGGGCTGGGTTTTGATGTTCCCGCGCTGGTGTTAACGGCCAACCCGTCAGAAGAAACCAAAGAGCGCGCGGAGAACATGGGATTGGACCTCGTGCGCAAGCCCGTAAAGCCCGCCGAATTGCGCGCCCTCATTGGTCATTTGTTAAGCGAGACCTAGGGTTCAGACCCATAGATGAGGTCGCCATGGCTTTGGAAATGGCAAAATTATACGAGAAAACGAGTGAAGGGCGGGCTTTGCGCCCGGTCGAGATCGTTTTCGCGGTAGAATGCGGCCATTTCAAAGTCTGGAAGATGCGGCATATGTCTCCTGACACGGCGTTGCAAGCCTTTGAAAACCGCGAGGTTTCCGGCAGGCTCGCGTC
>JBCBTO010000152.1:0-5256 GCA_039818625.1 Pseudomonadota bacterium | reverse complement strand
CATCAAAGTCCGGGTTGTCGGTCAGCCACCAGGCGATCGATGAGCCATACATCGCACCCCCCACGATGACCACGTCATAGCTTTGCTTCTTGGGCGCATGGAACGCTGTAGCCAAGGCATATCTCCCACTTCATAATCACGCGCCAGGTGAGGGCGCGCCACATCCACTCAACATGCAACAATTGTCCCGCCTGTGAAAGAGTACATCCGTCGCGCCCGAAGACGCGTTTTACCGATCAGAAACACCATCGGGTTTTGCCCGCGTTGCCGGGGAAGACCTCTCGCATTCGTGATAAGTCCTTGTCACAATCCTGGCAGCCTGGCGCTAGATAATGAATAAGCGTTCAAGAGAGACAACCATGACGGATAGGGTTTCAACCATGAAAGCATATTCAAGGCGACAGGTTCTCAAGACATCGAAGCGCGCGGCGGTTGTCGCCGCAGCGGCAGCTTTTGTGCCGCAAACTGTGATGGCACAAGGCGCATCGATGGGTGATCTGGCGAGCCGCTGGATCGCAAGCCTGACCGAAGCCCAGACAAAAAATGCGTTGTTTGCGTTTGACGATCCGTTGCGGGCGAAATGGAACTATATGCTCGGGGCTCGTTTTGCGCCGGGTGTTGCCCTTGAAAACATGTCACAACCGCAAAAAGACATGGCCATCGAACTCTTGGCGGCGGGCCTCAGCCGATCGGGCTTTGACACCGCGAGTAACATCATGCTGCAGCAGGATATCCTGCGCGATGAATGGAAAAAGGGCAGCCCTGATCGCAACCGGGAACGGTTTTCGCTCGCCATTTTCGGCACGCCCGGCCCGTCTTCCCCGTGGTCGTGGCGTTGGGAAGGCCATCATCTCACGATCACTTTCACCCTGATCGGCGATGAGATCATTTCCCATACACCGAAGGCCTTTTCGTCTGAACCGAACACCGTACCGTCAGGCCCACACAAAGGCCTAGTCGTCTTGCCCGACAACGAGCGTCTGGGTCGTGCGGTTTTTGCGGAGCTGAAAGGGGCTGAACGGAAAAAGGCACTGGTGAGTGAAACGTCTGTCGGCAACATAACCGCCACCGCCGGTCGCGAGTTTCGCTATAAGATGAAGCAGGGCGTGGCGCTCGGAGACCTGACGACATCCCAAGCGGACAAGCTTCGCCACCTTATTGACGTTTATACGAAAAACCATCTCCCGGGCGCGCTCGCAGATGACCAGGGACGTCGCTTGTCAGCAAAGGACCTCGCTGGTGTCCATTTCGCATGGGCCGGTCAAAACCGTGAGAATGAATCCATCTATTATCGCATCCACGGTGATACGTTCCTGATCGAGTTCGCGACACTGCGCAATCAGCCTTTGCATCACCACACGGCCGTGCACGATCTGGAACACCATCTCGGCTTGTACCGGCTTTAGCTGTTGCCGCGCTGTTCTCGCCAAAGCCCGAGCTTTTCTTGCGACGCGCGGTCTGAATAGGAAAACAGAACGCTGTCCTCGGCGGCGTTGTGAACGACCGGTTTCCAGGACGGGACGACGAAGATGTCTCTTGGGCCCCAGTCGACCGTCAAATCGCCAATTTGTGATGATCCGCTCCCCTCTACACAGGTGAAGACGGTCGCATCGGTTGAGCGATAAGGCACGGTTGAACCAGGCTCCAAAAGTTGAATGAAGGTGCCGATTGTCGGCATGGCGTGTCCGCCGGTCACCGGGTTGGTGTATCTCAGTTTCCAACCGTGACAAGGGTCAGCTTCGCCACCGTTTTTCATCGCTTCCAGCGTCTCTCGGCTGCGGTCATACGGGTAGTTGAAAATCGGCGATACATCCCCGCTCGGTTTGCTGTCCACCGGCATGAGATTGTGCCCGTATTCATCATACGATTGTCCGGTGTTGCGCGTGATGGGCTGTTCATCCTCGCCGAGCATCTCCGCAAAGGATGCATCAAAGAATGAGACCAGCGGAATGTCGAGCCCGTCCAGCCAGAACATCGGCTCTTCCGTTTCATTCCCGTGGTCATGCCACGCCATGGGCGGAGTGATGACGAAGTCACCATACCGCATGATGGTCTTCTCGCCATTGACGGCGGTGTGAGCACCAGACCCTTCGAGAACGAAGCGCAAGGCGGATTGCGTGTGCCTATGGGCGGGCGCGACTTCTCCGGGAAGAACGAGTTGAACGCCTGCGTAAAGCGAGGTTGTGACCTTGGACTGGCCGCGCAAGCCGGGATTTTCCAAAATGAGTACGCGCCGCTCGGCTTCTTTGGCAGTGATGAGGTCGCCCGCTTCAACCATCGCAGCCCGGATATCGGAAAAGCGCCACAAAACCGCTTCGCAGCGCGATTTTGGTTCGGGCGTGACGAGGTCTGAAAGCACGGTCCAAAGCGGGGTCATGTGCTGTTTGTCAATCTTGTCGTAAAACACCTGGCGCTCTAGTGTCTTGCTTTGCTGGCTTTCCATGTCGCTCTCCCTTGAGCCTTGGCCGCATCGTGAAAAAAGTCGCTTGCAGTCGCCTTGTGGTCAATCTTGCCCAGGCCCACCCGCGGCAGATTTGCGACGAAGCCCCGTTCCGATATCGACACAACCCGCTTGTCTTGTGATTGTTCTCCTCCATCTCACCGTAGGGTGTGATGACGCGATATGCAATTTGGCCCGCCGCCGGAAGAACTATGCACCAGATGACGATTCCCGTAACGTTTGGCGACTGCGACCCAGCCGGGCTCGTTTTTTATCCAAACTTCCTGCGCTGGTTCGACACCAGCTTTCAAAACATCTTGTCGGCGCGCGGATTTGATCAGCGCCGCATTCAAGAGCGTTTTGATGCCGTCGGGACGGGGGTAATGGATGTCAAAAGCAGTTTTCGTGCGCCTGTGCGATATGGTGATGATTTGACAATCGTATCCCGGATCGCAAGCTACTCAAATCGAAGTTTCGAAGTCACACACGAGGCATCGGTTGACGGTCGCTTGTGTGTCGAGGCCCTTGAGATCCGCGGATTGTTTGCCATGCGGGACGGACGTTTAAAAGCGCTGGACATCACCCCGATCAAAGCTTTGCTGGAACACGCAACATCATGATGCGGCGGCTTGTGTAAGAGCCTTAGCGAATGCCCCGATACCCGGATAAAAACGCAAGCTGCTCGCCCTTTCGCAATTGTGATCAGAGACGATCATAACATGAGCGACACTGTCATCCCGCCGACATCTAACTCCCCGAGCGTCGCGCCATCGCGATGGACCTGCATTCACATTTCACGATCTTACGAGGGAGAGTTTCTGATGCCTTTACGCATGCTAGCTGTAACCGCAGCTTTTGTGACTTTAACGATGCCCCAGGCGTTGGCTGAGATGCATTTCAACCGCATCGCGTCGTTTGATGTTTCCGCCAATCTTCCAGCCGACATCGACGCGAAGACGGAAACCGCACCCGAAATCATTGCGGCAACGGCAGATGCCACGACGCTGGTTTACACAGACGGCACCGCTGACCGCGTTGGTTTTGTTGACATAACGGACGCCGCAGCCCCCAAAGCTGGCGGCAGCCTCGCCGTGTCAGGTGAGCCAACCTCCGTCGGAATTGTCGGATCAACCGCATTTGTTGCGATCAACACGTCGCAAAACTTCACGCAACCCTCCGGCCATCTTCTGGCGCTCAACATCAACACGAAGGTGGAGACGGGGCGATGTGATCTGGGTGGTCAACCGGACTCCGTCGCCGTTGCGCCGGACGAGAGCTTCCTCGCAATCGCCATCGAAAACGAACGCGATGAGGATTTAAACGATGGTCTCCTGCCGCAACTTCCGGGCGGGCATCTCATACTGCTACCTCTTGCGGCGGGTGAGATGCAATGCGCCGCGAAACAGGTCGTAAACCTTGAAGGGTTGAGTGATGTCGCGTCGGACGATCCGGAACCCGAATTCGTTGACATCAACGCAAATGGCGAGACCGTTGTGACGCTCCAGGAGAACAATCACATCGTCATCATCGGTCGCGACGGCACGGTGAACAGTCATTTTTCTGCGGGCAAAGCCACGCTTCAAAACATCGATGTGGACGAAGAGCGCGCCCTGACATTCACCGCATCCCAAAAAGACAGGCCTCGCGAACCCGATGCTGTCAAGTGGATTGATGACGATCATGTCGCCGTTGCCAATGAGGGCGATTACGTTGGTGGAACGCGTGACTGGACCATTTTCCATAAAGACGGACGTGTCGTCTATGATGACGGGCAGGCGTTTGAACGCGAGATCATCAAAATCGGCCATTACCCTGAGAAACGATCTGGCAACAAAGGGGTTGAACCGGAATCGATCGAGGTCGGCACTTATGGTAATGAAACATTCACGTTCGTCGGCTCCGAGCGCGGATCGATTGTGGCCGTCTATCAGATGAATGGCACAACACCACGCTTGCATCAGCTTTTGCCATCCGGCGTGGCACCAGAGGGTTTGCTCGCAATTCCTGGGCGCAATCTGTTCGTCACAGCGAATGAAAAGGACCTCGTGAATGACAAGGGCCCTCGAGCGCATGTTATGATTTACGCTTTGGAGGACGCACCCGCGCGGTATCCGACACTTGTCGCTGATGACAGTTCGGTACTCTTTGGCTGGACGGCTCTTTCGGGCCTTGTCGCTGATCTGGAACGGCCAGGTATTCTTTATGGCGTCAATGACAGTTTTCTGCGACTTCAGCCACGCATCTTCACCATTGACGCCAACAAAACTCCGGCACGCATCACCGGATATGTGGACGTGACCCGCAGCGGTGTCCCGGCCCAGAAGCTTGACCTTGAAGGCATCACAACAGATGGCGAGGGTGGGTTCTGGCTCGCATCGGAAGGACGAACCGACCGGCTGACGCCCCATGCGCTTTTGAATGTCAACGCGAAAGGCGAAATCAAGAAAGAGATCGCCTTTCCGCAAGAGCTCCTGTCTGTGGAAAAGCGGTTCGGCGCCGAGGGCGTAACGCGCGTCGGAACCACGTTATGGATTGCGATCCAACGGGAATGGAAGGACGACTCTAAGGGACGTGTGAAGCTGGTATCTTACGACGTCGAGACCGAAGAGTGGGGAGCGGTGCATTATCCCCTAGACGCTCCGGCAAAAAAGGGCTGGGTTGGCTTGTCGGAAATCACAGCCCATGGCGATCAGCTCTACGTTCTTGAGCGTGACAACAAGCTTGGAAGCGCGGCTAAGGTGAAGCGTCTTTACCGCATATCGCTCGCTGATGTCGACGCAGCCCCCCTCGGCGGAGATCTGCCGATTGTGAAAAAG
>JBCBTO010000151.1:0-5281 GCA_039818625.1 Pseudomonadota bacterium | reverse complement strand
CACGCCGCGCAGAGTTGAACTGAAAGACGAGCGCGAGCAGCATGATGGTGACGGCAAGCGGCATCCCGCCCAAAAGCAGGTTGTTGACGTCAGAAGAGTTCTCGGTCTCACCGCCCACGTGAAGCGCGTAGCCCTCTTCAAGGTCAAGCTCATCCAACGCGGGCTGAATGCGCGCGACAACCTCGGCCGCAGAGAGTGTTTCGCTTTTGCCGGAAATCTTGATCTGGCGGACCTGATTTTCACGGCGAAGCTGTGAATATTCGAGCCTCGGTGCGAACGACGCAACCTGATCGAGTGAAATCAGTTGCCCATTGGCGGAGATCGAAAGGTTCGCGAGATCCTCCAGACTGTCGCGGAAGTTTTCACTCGCGCGCACCACTATCGGGATGGAATCCGTTCCCTCCCGATAGGTCGAATAGGCCGTGCCGGAGAAGAACGTGTCCATGATGTTGGAAATATCTTCGGAGGTCACGCCAAGTTCCCGCGCCTTATCCTGCGCGATATTGATCACCATCTTGAGGGATTTGTTGCCCCAGTCATTTTCGTTTTGAACGATGCCGGGAACGTCGGCGAAAGCGGCCTCCACATCGCGGGCATGGTCGAGAAGTCGCTCCGCGTCCGGCCCGGTGATATCGATCTCCACAATGCCGGATTCTCCGCCGCCCATGGAAAGGCGCTTCACCTTAAAGCGAGCCGCCGGATGGTTTTCCAGAAGATAGGTTTGCGCGCGTTTTGCAGCCGTCACCGCGCCGTCAAAATCTTGCGTGTTGATCAGGATGAACGCGCTCGCCGGGTTGGTGTCCGTCGGATTGAGTGCGAGATAAAAACGCGGGCCACCGTCGCCAACAAAAACAGTGGTGTCTTTCACCTCTGGATTTTGTTGCTTGTCCAACAGCCATGCATCGACAGCGCGCGCTTCTTCGGCCGTGCGAGTGATGGAGGTTCCCTTCGGCATGTCGAGGTAGATGAGATATTCGGCGCGCTCCGCGAGCGGGAACATCTCCTGTTTCACCGATGAAAAGAGGGTGGAGGAGGCGACGACGGCGCCGTAACAGGCGAGGATGATCACGGGTCCGATGATCAGTGACTTGTCTATGATCGCTCCGTAGACGCGAACCAGGAGCCCGGGTTTTTCGTCCTCGCTTGTCGCCTTTTTGGGTCGGATAAACCAGACGCAAAGCGAGGGCAGGATGTAAAGCGCTGTGAGCCATGAACCGAGCAGCATCACGCCCACAACGGCACCGAGCGAAAAGGCGAACTCGCCTTCCACGCCGTCAAGGATCAGCATTGGCACAAACGCGGAAACGGTCGTGATGGAGGCGACGCCGAGCGGCGTGAAAAACTGGTCTCCAGCGGAAAGCGCCGCCGCCTTGGGGTCTTCGCCCGCCGCGATGCGCTTTTGAATATCCTCGACGACGACAAGCCCATTGTCGACCAGCAGGCCGAGCGAGATGATCGCAGCCGCAATTGAGATTTGCTGAAGTTCGATGCCGAGATACGCCATGCCCATCAGCGCGAACATGACCGTAAAGGGGACAATGCAGGCGATGATGAGCGCCGGCTTGAAGCCCAGGAACAGCAGCATCACCAGAACCACCACGCCGAATGTCTGCGCCACATTCGAAAGCGCGCTGTTGATTGAGGTCGTAACGTTGGTTTCCTGGAAGGTCGAAAATGCATAGGAGATGCCGATCGGCTGCAACGCCTCAAAGCGAGCAACGGCGTCCTCAAGCCTCTTTCCGATTTTCTGAATATCCTCGGTATCGGCCATCTCAATGCTAACGATGATGGCGGGTTTGCCGCTGAATGTGACGGGCTTCTCGGGCGGGTCCACAAGACCGCGTCGGACCGTCATGAGGTCTTTCAATCGCACGAAACCGGCCAATCCTTGAACCTTGGTCAGGATGTTGCCGATATCGTCAACACTGCCGAGATCGCCATTGGCCTCCAGAATGAGGGTCGTGCCGCCCGCGTCCAGTTCCCCTGCGGGCAGGATGACGTTCTGCGCCTGTAAATCGTCCAGTACCTGCGGCAACTGAACGCCGATCGCGGCGAGTTTACGGGAATCGATCTCCAGCCAAACGCGTTCTTCCTGAACGCCGAAAAGCGTGACCTTAGAAATGCCCTCGACGGTGTAGAGGCTGGTTCTGAGATCATCCGCCGCGTCTTCAATTTCGGCGTAGGTGAACCCTTCGCCGGTCACCGCGACCGTTGCAATCGCCACGTCCCCGTAGTTCGTGTTCACGAAGGGCCCTTGCGTGCCCTCGGGCAGGTCTTGCTCGACTTCCTCCATCCGATTTCGGATATCCTGGAAAATGCCGTCAAGGTCCTCCTTCGGGATATTGTCATAGGCAGTGAGCGTGATGACCGCGCGCCCGGTCGTAATCAGGGCTTCGATATCTTCAATCTCGCCGATTTCGCGCGCTTTGCGTTCAATTGGAACGACGATCAGGTCTTCCATGCGTTCCGGTGCCATCCCATCGAAGAGCACAGTCACCACGGCGTTGCGGATAGTGATCGCCGGGTTTTCGCGCTTCGGCATCGCGACATAGGTCAGAAGGCCCTGAATGATCAGGCCGACCATGACGAGTATGGTAAGCCGCGTCTTGTTAAGGCCGAAGGCTGTGAGGAAGTTCATGGCCCGTGCCCGCTAGTTTTGATCGGTGAGAAGTTTGACTTTCTGTCCCTCGCGCAGGAAGGAAACACCGGCGGACGCCACGCGTTCGCCGAGCTCCAATCCATTCACGATGATGATGGAATTCTCGCGCACACCGGCGACCAACACCTCACGGCGCGCGACCGTGCTCGTGTCCGGGTTGTAGACAAAGACCTGTGTCTTGCCCGGGTCTTCGGTGCGCGGGCCTTTCTCGATCACACCGTCAAGCGGCAGCACGGAAAGCGGCAGGCTGAAACCCTCACCGAGAGGAACGGTGAATTCCATGGCGACTTCGACGGCCATTCCGGCCTTGATTGACGGGTCGGTCTCATCAAGCTTCACCACAACCGGGAAAGATGAGACGGTATCAGCCCGAGCGCCCAATTCACTTACATGTCCAGACAAAACGACGGATGGATTGTCGGCGAGGCGCACGCGCACCTTCTTCCCAACAGCGAGCCGGTTGATCACGTCGAAACTGACGGAGAAACTGCTTTCGAAAGCGTCGGCTGCGTAAATCGTTGCGACCGCACCGCCGGTTGCGACATTCGCGAAGGACTGAACTTCAACTGAGTTGATAATCCCATCGAAGGGAGCGATGAGGGCCGCCTTGGAGAGATTTTCCTGGGCCGTGTCGAGCGATCTTTGCGCCTGCACGACCCGCGACGCGCTGGTTTCCGCACTGGTGCGAGATTCATCGGCAACAGCTTTCGAGACGACTTGTTTTTCGAAAAGCTCCGCCTTGCGCGCCGCGTCTTCAGCAGCGTTTTTCGCAAGCGACTGGGCTTCTTTTAAAGCCGCTTGTGCAGTCTCCACCTGAATTTCGAGGGAGGTTGGATCGAGTGTCGCAAGCACATCGCCCTTCTTAATGCGCTGACCGACATCGAGCGACACCTCTTGCAGGCGACCGGCCACCTCAAACGAAAGCGTGGAAATGGAGCCAGGCTGCAAGACACTTGGATAGCGGCGTTCGGTCGTCTCTTCGGTTTCGGCAATCAGGATGGTTTTGAGGCCGCGAACGGGCGCTTCTGTTTGCTCACTGTTTGCCGTTTGATCAAGACAGCCGGAGAGAACAAAAAGACTGAGAAATAGAAAAAGCAAGATGCGCATTCACTGCCCCCTGGTTTGCTTATCTGCCGTTACAATTGCATTATTAACTGCGCTCAGCAATCGTTGATGGTCTTTCAGAACGGGTAGCGGATGTACACGCAGATCCTATGGGGAGGTATTCTCCTCAGCCTATGTGCCATGATGCATATCAGCCTTTTGGTCCTTGCAATTCCGGTCACAAAACTCATCGGCAAGGGTGTGTCTTCGCTTCATTTTCTGGTGAAAGACGCTGTCTTGATCGTCGCCGTTTTCGCATTCGTGGTGCTGGCTCACACACTCCAGGTCTGGCTGTGGGCCGTATGTTTCGTATGGCTTGGGGCGTTGGCTTTTCTGGAAGAAGCGATCTATTTTTCACTGGTCACTTACACCACTGTTGGTTACGGCGATGTGACGGTCGGCTCGGACTTTCGAATATTCGCCGCCATGGCGTCCGTGACAGGATTGCTGACCTTCGGTTTGAGCACGGCCTTTCTCGTCACGTTCTTCGAGCGTATGCGGGTGGGCAACGCTCGGTAAGCTGAGTCCTTTTCAGGTAAAGGGTTTACAAACAACGACCCCTTCATGTCCGTCGAGAAAACACTCATCCAAAGCCGCCGAGCGACCCCACACAAAACAAAATTTCAATTTCCACTTTCGCCCGAATGTTTAAATTGTGTTTTGGCGGACAGTTTTGCTTCGCTGACACTGCACCGTAGTTGGGGAGGTTTGGGTGCTGGACGTTTCACACAACCCGATGCTTGTCATGGCGTCGCTGGCAGTGTCGTTGATGGCCGGTTTCACCGGCCTGTCCTTGCTGCACGGCGCATCGGACATGTCGCTGGAGCGGAGGAAGTTGGTTGTGAGCCTTTCCGCCATTGTTCTGGGCGGCGGTATCTGGTCCATGCATTTCATTGCCATGTTGGGCATGGAATTGCCGATTGACTTTTATTACGACCCTTTGACAACCCTCATATCGGCCCTTGTTGCAATCTTGGTGGTGGGGCTTGCGCTCCTTGTCTTGCATTTTCGCGAAAGAACTTGGCTTAGCAAGGCGATCGCCGGAGCGTTGATCGGACTTGGTATCTTGGCCATGCATTACCTCGGCATGTCGGGCATTCGCCGATGCCTTCCCCTTTACACGGTGGGCGGTGTGACTGTTGCAGTGCTTGGCTCCGTCGCACTGAGCATTGGTGCTGTGTGGATCGCCTATGGGCAGCGCACCAAACGTAACATTCTGCTCGGGACGGCCTGTTTTGGCCTCGCCGTTTTCGCGGTTCACTTCGTTGCGATGGCGGGCACCAGTTTCGTCGCCGTGGAAGGAGCCGAAGACCTTTTCCCGTTGATTGACAACAATTTGCTCGCCTTCATCGTCACCCTCGGGTCTTTTTTGATCTGTGGAGGTTTTCTACTCAATACGGCGACGTTTGCGATAGCCGAAAGCAATGCCAGACAAGCATCATTAGCACCTGATGTGCCCGTTGAGACTGAGGCCTCTGTGGTGCAGGACGAAAATGGTCGATCAGGGACTCAGAAAGC
>JBCBTO010000150.1:0-5301 GCA_039818625.1 Pseudomonadota bacterium | reverse complement strand
CGGTGAACCTCTTTACGCTGTGTCGCGGCGCTATGGCATTTCGGTGAACGATCTTGCGGCCGCGAATGACATCACCAATCCATCCGCTGTTTATGCCGGGCAGAAACTGGTTATTCCAGGTGCCGGTGCCAAGAAAGCTGCCACGCAGGTGGCATCACTTGGGTCAAGCGCGGTGAGGTCGGACACGAAGCCTCTCGCAACAAAAAGCCGTGACAAGGAAGTCTCCTACAAGGGTGCCTATAAAGTCTCCAAGGGTGACACGCTGTCAGCAGTTGCCGCACGACACGGCGTGCGTGTTTCTGATTTGAAGGCTGCGAACGGAATTGGTGAAGGCGACGTCATTAAGATCGGCCAGACATTGAGTGTCCCTAGCGCGGCAAACACAACGCAAATTGCTTCCGTTGACCGTGTCAAAACGGCGGCTGTGCCGAAGGCGGCCACACCAAAACAACGCATTGCCGCAAAGTCGGTCGAGAGCGTTTCAAAGCGCGTCAGCCTGGCGCCCGCTGTGCCATCCGCCGCTGTAAGTAAACCAGAAGCTATCACGCAGACGGACGTTGCCTCTGTCAATCCATCCGCCGGTCTTCCGCGCCTCGACGGTGGAGAGGCTGCGAGTAAAGCAGCTCCCGCCAAGCCTTACACGACGCCGAAACTCGCAGCCGATAAAGCGGTCAAACAGGCGAAAAAGCCTGTAACGGCGTCGGGTGCCTCGTTTAAGTGGCCTGTCCGAGGTGAAATGATCTCAGGCTTTGGACGATCGTCAGACGGCACCACCAATGACGGCATCAACATCAAGGTGCCCGCTGGTACGCCGGTTCGTGCCACCGCTGCAGGGGAGGTGATCTATGCCGCCGATGGCCTTGCGGGCTATGGTAAGCTTGTCCTCATTCGCCATTCAAACGGGTTCGTCAGCGCTTACGGTCACAACAGTGACCTGAAGGTTCGCCGGGGAGATCGCGTGCGCCAGGGCCAAGTTGTTGCATCGTCCGGTGACACGGGGTCTGTCAACTCGCCACAGGTCCATTTTGAGTTGCGCGAAGGAAAGAGGCCCGTTGATCCACTCGCTCATCTCGCGAGTTAGGCATCGCTGAGTGTTTGACCTCGCCGCCCGGCGAGGTCTTGTACATATTGCCACGCAACCCGGCCTGAACGATTGCCGCGTGTCTTCGCCCATTCAAGCGCTTCAAACCTGAGGGTCTCAGCATCGATGTCGATGTCATATCGGCGGACATAGCCTTCAATCATCGCAAGATAGGCGTCTTGGTTGCATTTGTGAAAGCCAAGCCAAAGGCCAAACCGGTCAGACAGGGAGACCTTTTCCTCGGTCGCCTCAGATGGATTGATGGCCGTTGAGCGCTCGTTTTCCATCATATCGCGGGGAATGAGGTGGCGGCGGTTCGATGTCGCATAAAATATGACATTGTCGGGCCTGCCCTCGACCCCGCCATCGAGCGCTGACTTAAGGGACTTGTAGCTCGCATCATCGCCATCGAAAGAGAGATCATCACAAAAGACGATGTATCGGTTCTGATCTGCCTTCAGTAGACGCAGGAGCGCGGGCAGGCTGTCGATATCTTCACGGTGGATTTCGACGAGCTTCAACCGCCGCGTTTCAACTGACCTTGCGAGTTCATCGTTGATGAGCTTTTGCGTGGCTTTGACAAGAGAGCTCTTGCCCATTCCCCGCGCGCCCCACATTAGCACGTTGTTGGCGGCAAACCCGCTGGCGAACTGCCGGGTGTTCGCAACGAGCTTGTCGCGAACGAGATCAATGCCGACGAGAAGATTGATATCCACGCGATTGACGGCGACAACCGGCTGGAGATGATGATCTTCTGCATGCCAGACGAACGCATCGGCTATCTCAGGATCAAATGCCGGTCGTGCGGCCGGAACGGCGCGAGCGACCAGTGTGATCAGCGTTTCAAGCTTGTCATTCAGATCGGAAAGTGTGCTGTCAGTCATTGCAACATGGCTCAAATTTCTTAAATGCCGAATAGGATTGGCTGGTGACCGAAGGCCATATCACGATGTCTGGCTCGTAAAAAGCGCAACGGCTCACAATTGGCGTGGAAGACCGGTGCGCTCATTTGCAAAACCGGATGGCGTGAGTATAGTCCGGCGACTTTGATTGGCAGACGACAGCCATTTGTCAGCCTGCCGCACGTTTTGAGAATAAAAGGGGACGAGACCGATGTTTATTTCACCAGCATATGCCCAGACAGCTGGCGGCGGTGGGCCGGATTTGCTCGTCTCCATGCTACCCTTTGTGCTGATTTTTGCGATTATGTATTTTCTTCTGATCCGACCCCAGCGCCAGAAGATGAAACAGCATGAGGAAATGGTCGCAAATGTGCGCAAAGGTGACACGGTCGTTATGTCCGGCGGCATTATTGGAAAGGTCACGAAGGTGATTGATGACGCCGAAATTGAGATTGAACTGTCGCAAGGCACGCGCACCCGCGCGATCAAAGCTGCGATTTCCGATGTTCGCGCCAAGGGCGAGCCGATCAAAGCCGACTAACCAAACGCCCGCACACGCTGCGGCGGAGAAACGCGAATGCTGAATTTTTCGATCTGGAAGTCGACGCTGATCATGTTGACGATTGCCGTCGGCATTTTGTTCTCGATGCCCAATCTGTTCTCGCAAAACACGGTGGACGGCCAAACCTGGCCGTCATTTTTACCGAACAAGCAAATGGTGCTCGGGCTTGATCTCCAGGGGGGCTCGCACCTTCTGATCCAGGTTGAACGCGACGGCATTATCAAAGAACGCCTGAGCGATCTCAGAGACGCTGTCCGTCAGGCGTTGAGCGGAAACAATCCGGATGGAACCAGAACGGAGCGCATCCTGGTATCGGGCCTTGCTGCGACTGATAGCGCCGTTCAATTCAGGCTTCGCGATCAAGCGGACGCGGCGCGGGCGCGTCAAGCGCTGGAGCCCTTGATTCAGCCAGCGCTGACAAGCGTGTTAACGGGGCAGGTCGTCACCGAAGTTGAGCTTCAAGAGGACAACGGCCTTTATCGTTTGTCGCTCACCCAGCAGGGGATCACGCAACGCGTCTCCTCAGCGGTGCAGCAGTCGATCGAAGTGCTCCGCAAAAGGCTTGATGAACTCGGCACGACGGAACCAACAATCCAGCGTCAGGGGACGGAGCGTATTCTGGTTCAGGTGCCGGGTTTTGGCGACCCAGAGCGCTTGAAGGAGATCATCGGCACAACAGCCAAACTCAGCTTCCGCTTCGTTGATCAGTCCATCACGGCTGAGGAGGCGGCACGGACGAGACCACCCGCCGGAAGTTCGCTTCTCGACAGTGCGGATGAGTTCAACCCGCAATACGTGGTGGAAAACCGCGTTATCGTTGCCGGTGAAGACCTCGTGGATTCGCAGCCTTCGTTCACCCAGCAGACGAATGAGCCCGTCGTTACCTTCCGCTTTAACACAGCAGGCGCGCGCAAGTTTGGCCGCGCAACACAGGAAAATGTCGGGCGTCCTTTTGCAATTGTCCTCGACAACGAGGTGATTTCAGCACCTGTTATTCAAGAACCAATCCTCGGCGGATCCGGCCAGATTACGGGAAGCTTCACAGTCGAAGGGGCGAATGACCTCGCTGTCCTGCTCCGTGCCGGTGCATTGCCCGCAGAGCTTACCTTTCTGGAAGAACGCACCGTCGGCCCCGGACTCGGGCAAGACCAGATCGATTCCGGTTTTTCCGCATCGCTTGTGGGTGCGGTCGCCGTTGTTGTCTTCATGATCCTCGTTTATGGACGCTTCGGGATCATCGCAAACCTCGCGCTCGCGGCCAACATCGCCATCATCATCGGCGCTTTGTCATTCCTTCAGGCAACGCTGACACTGCCCGGCATCGCGGGCATCGTGCTCACCATAGGCATGGCGGTCGACGCGAATGTTCTGATTTTCGAGCGCGTTCGCGAAGAACTGAAAGCCGGACGAAAGCCCATACCGGCGCTCGATGCGGGATATTCGCGCGCCCTTGGGACAATCCTCGACGCGAACATTACGACCTTCATCGCCGCCGTCATCCTGTTTTATCTGGGCTCCGGCCCCGTGCGCGGCTTTGCCGTCACGCTTGCCATCGGCATCATCACCACCGTGTTCTGCGCATTCACGTTTTCGCGGTTTATGGTGGCGCAATGGGTTGTGCGCAAGCGGCCAAAGACGATCTCTTTGCGCTGGCTTTTGACGTTGATCCCAGACAATCCATCGCTGAGATTCATGCACAACCGTCGCTGGTCCTTCCCGCTATCCGCGTTTTTGATTGTGGCGTCGCTTGGCCTGTTCGCCTTCAATGGCCTCAATCTCGGTATCGACTTCAGGGGCGGAACCCTCATTGAGATCGAAACGAAAGCGGACCCGGCGGATCTCGGCCAGATTCGCTCAACACTCAGCGGCCTCGATCTTGGCGATGTCGAAGTGCAAGAGTTCGGCAAGCCCGATGACGTGCTCATCCGCATTCAACAGCAGGACGGAGGGGAACGAGCGCAGCAAGGCGCGATCCAGAAGGTGCGGGCGGCGCTTGGCGACACTGTTGAGGAATACCGACGCGTGGAAGTGGTCGGCCCTCGCGTGTCGGGCGAACTCACCCAAGCGGGCCTGATCGCCGTTGCGGCGGCCTTGTTCGCTGTCCTCGTCTACATCTGGTTCCGCTTCGAATGGCATTTTGCAGTCGGCGCCGTCGTTGCGACCGTCCATGACGTCGCCATCACCGTCGGCCTGTTCGCGCTCTTACAACTCGACTTTAACCTGTCGACCATCGCAGCGGTGCTCACCATCGTTGGCTATTCGCTCAACGATACCGTCGTCGTATACGACCGGATCAGGGAGAATCTGCGAAAATACAAGAAAAAGGGTATCGGCGACGTGCTCGACATGTCGATCAACGAGACCTTGTCGCGCACGACGCTCACATCTGTAACGACGCTTTTGGCCCTCTTGTCGCTTTACATTCTCGGTGGGGAGGTCATCCGGTCCTTCACATTCGCCATGATTTGGGGCGTCATCATCGGTACTTACTCATCGATCTTCATCGCAGCCCCGCTCCTTATCTTCCTGAACCTGCGGCCCGGCCAGATTGATGCCAATCGCCAGGCCGGGGATGGCGATGAACTCGATCCGAAAACCGCATGACGGTTGATCCCACCAAGGGAACGTGCGGGATTGAAATGCGCGCCGCCCATTTTCCGGGCCGCGCGCCAATAGATGCTTACGGAAATGGCGGCTTTCGCTTTGCCGACATGTCGCACCAAGGCTCGATTTTATGCCTGCCGAGCGGCGTCTAT
>JBCBTO010000149.1:0-5309 GCA_039818625.1 Pseudomonadota bacterium | reverse complement strand
TGAGCTTAACTTGCTGTCTGTCACACTCTAGTTCGTCGTAAATCTCAAGCAGTATGGTGTCATCGATGTCGAGGCGCAAACGAAGACCTGAATAAAACTCTGCTTCGTGAAGCGGAATGATCCTTTTCAACTTTATCGCAGGACCGTTAACGTCCTCCACTTCGTCAAAAATTTCTTTCTGATGATTGGTCATATCCGCCTCATCTTCGCGTCAAATGTGTTCAGTGGTCTGCAATCAGACCGACGGGGGTGTGTCCGGCGATTGCAAAGAGATTGGGTTTCGGGCGGCAAGGGCTGCGCGGTCGGCGCTCAGGCGCATCTGCATACCCGCAAAGTCGGGCCGTCTAAACAGCACGGGTTGGTTTTGGTCGGTCAGGTGGGTCTTGGCTTCCGTGTCGATCACGCGGGTTGAGCGCTCGATAACGTAAAAGGAGCAGTCAGCGTGTTGCGCCGTCACTTCTGCCATTTTGGTCAAGGCGTCGTCGACGTTGTCAAAGAAACCGTCGTAAATGGGTTCGGGTTTCGAAAGGGATGGGTGCTTGCAATAGACTTCGTAGTAAACGCCTAACGCCCTGACCTCGTCGCGGTCACCTGAAATTCTAAAGCAAACACCCATGGCTCCACACCCTTGCTTGAGGAAGTGATAAGTCACAACAATCGATGTGAATATTTGTGAAACTAGGATGTAAGTCAAGAGATTTTCACGTGACAATGTGAATTGTTGCGTGTTGCTTCGTGAAACTTATGCAGCCGTTTTTTGTAGCTCGCCTCTGAGCGAGGCGATAACAACGCCCATTACAACGGCGGAGTTGTCGTCCAGCAGAATAGGTTTTAGCAGCGAGCGGTCTGTGCTCGACGACACGAGATATGGCGGTTCAAAAATTCGGAAAATGGTTTTGGTTGAGCCTGTCTTTTCGTAGAGCTGCGCGCACACGACGTCGCCCGGTCTGGCATGGGCGCCCAGGTCAACCATAAGAATATCGCCGCGCAGATAACCAGCTGTTTCGAGTGCGTTTGACTTTAAAACCCACGGATCGACGGCGTTTCTACCGGCTTTGATAGCATCGATCGCCGCTAAAATCGGGCTGTTTTCATTGGCTTTGGCGTGATCGAAGTGCTGACTTTCTTCTTCCGCAAAGCCACGAGCTGGTGCGCTCGGCGCGGTATTGTATGGCGGTATACCGCCCACCTGCCAAATCTTATGAACGATGTCCGACGAAAGCTGCGCATCATTGCGTTGATGGTTCTTCCACTTTGATAGCGTGGTGTGGTTGAAGCCCGCTTTTTCGGCAAGCGTGCTTTGAGACCACCCCCGATATTCAAGGATGGCCTGCACCCATGCCAGCTGTTTTGCGCGCATATTTTCCATAATGGAATGTCTAACGTTCACGGGTACAACTCGACAATGGCGCGCAATTCACTTGACGAATTAGAACAAATCACATGATTTCACATAAAGATAGTGCATGGAGATTCGTTATGACATGGCAGGACTACCGCCAACGTATTAATGAAACCGACTTTTCGATCGCCGAGTTCTGTCGTCTGGCGGGTGTTTCGGAAAGTGCGCTTTACGCTGGAATAAAGCGCCAAGCGTCACCACAGAAGAAGGTTCGACGCGCCTTGGACCGTGTTTTTGATGACATCGAGTCCGGGGTAGTGGCGTGATTAAATCAATAACCCATTTCCCGTTCAATCCATTCTGGAATGTTGCGATCAACAACTTCGCCAGTGCTCTCGTGGACAATGCTTTTGATACGGTCAATCTTGAACGTGCGGGGTCGGTCAGCCATGTGGCAGAACGACGACAGCGATTTGCCGTCGGGTTTGATGAGCCTCGGCACAATCGACCGCTCGCTCTCTTTCTTCTTGGAATCAACGTAAACAATCGTCCAGTCGTGTCCGTAAGGCTCGTCAAGCCTGCCGTAGGTCTTGGCCGGTTGGGTCGCTTCTGGCTCACGTGGCGGTGGAGCGGGCTGGCGTGCCACGTGCTGAGCAGCGATAGGCTGCGCACTTGGTTGCCGATATCGTTGCTGGTGCTTGGGCTTGAATTGCGCTCTCTGCTTCAATTCATCCAAACGATTGGCGGTCGTGACCCTCAATCCGAGCATGAACGGCAAAACGAAAAGGGCGAAGCCCATGGCGATGATAACGTAAGAAGCGATCGGCTCCACATCAGTGGTCAGCGTGATCAACGCCGCGATCGTCAAAAGCGAGCCCGCCCACGCCACAAGGCTCAAAAAAACAATCTTCAAAAATCGAAACACACGCACCCCCCGATACCTGCTCGTAATGCGCGCACATTAGGGCGTCGGTTCGCTGCCGCGCAATTCACTTTACGCCCCGCGCGACAAAAGGGGGCGGTGTGATGTTTCAAAGGCACAACAGGCGCGTTTCGCTGTTTGATACGCATGTCTTTCAGCTTGAAAAGCTGGTGTCGGCGGCAATCCGCGTGGCGAATATCGATCCTGCCAATGAGGCGGCGATACGCGCTGAACAGGAGCATCTTCGTGATGCAATCGACGACGTCAACAGCATCGCTGACTTTCCACGATATGGCTGGCGGAATAACGCCTACTAATAATCAAACCGACCGGACGCGGTCGCGAACAACGAAAGGGTGAAGACCGATGACGAAAAATCTCAAGTTGCAAACGATGCGTGAGCACGGGTTTGCCGTGCAGTGCGCCGAAAACGGCGGATATATCGTGCGCATTTCCAGTCAATTTGACGATGAAAATGCTGTGGTCGCGGCGTTTTCGACCGCGCTTGAAATGCTCGAATTTCTCGATCGTCACATGATCGATGACGCGGATCCATTGCGCCGGGCCGTGCGCGACAAGGAAGAAGCGGATCTCATGGAGGTTTCGGTTCAGAAAGAAGACTTCTCCCCGATAACCCATCGCAGCGGCCTGCAGGCGCCGACCGCCTGACTGACATAAAGCGGCTGGCGTCACGTAGAGCCGCTTAACTCACTGACAATTTGGAGATGACCAATGACCTTGCCTGACTGGCCAAGGCGCGCCCTTTTGCGTGCCTGCACCCTTAAAAAACGGGGGTGTGAATGATGAGTTTTATCACTCAAGACCCTGCCATTCTGCGTGCGGCGCAAAAAGAGCGCGAACGGATTGAGCGCGAGCGTGTCGAGGCGATAGAGCGCCGTCGCGCCCGCGAAGGCGGGGAAATCACTCGCGAGTTTTTGAGGCAAGAGGGCACCGGCGACGTCAGTGGCGCAAACGCACCTTTGCGCGAGCGATATAGCGTGACCGTCGGGTCGATGCGCTTGACGCCGACGATGCTCAGGATTCTCAAGGTGTTTCTTAATGCCAAGGGTGAGCCAGTGCGCGGCGACGAGGTTGCGCGTTTGGCCGCGATCTATGGCAGCGGAAAAACCCTGACGAGCCGCGTTATCAACCTGGTCAAGAAAATCCGGTTTGCCGTCGACGGCGCACCGGAATTTGACTGCCGTCTCATTAGAAAAACTAGCAAAGGCTGGGTGCTGGAGGGCGACCTCGACGCCCTGCGCCGGGCCGTGGAGGAGCTTCAATAATGGCATTCAATGAACACGTGGTGATCAATAAGCCATCCATACAATCGCAAACCGGCGTCAATGCTGCGTTGCGCAAATTTAAAGCCGGTCCCGCAAAGCTGGCGCTGACTTGCTCGACTGAATTTCAGCGTTCGGTCGAATGGAGCGATGATCAACCATTGCGGTTATTGGTGGGAGTGGACAATGACCACGGACTGTTGCGGCTTGTGCCCGATAAGGGCGGCTCGGCGATTTTTAAGCGCCGGGAATCGACGCGTGGGACTTGGTTCAACATAAGCCTTGGCGTTGTTCCTGGAATGCCGGATCGCGCCGAGCCCAAACGTCAATGTGAGTGGGAAATCCTTGACGATGGGTCCATCGAAATCGTGTTGCCGTCCTGGATTGATGAGATGCGCCCTAAGGGCGTGTCGATCGACGGTGAACATCCCTCAAATCGTGCTGCTAAACGCGAAGCCGAGCGCATCGTAAGTGAGAAAGCGGAAGCGGCTGAGCGTCGGCGGGTGCGCGCTCTTCGCGAGGAGCGGGAAGAGCGCGGCCGACAAGGAAACGGGGGCTGATAATGCAGGGGCAGGAAATCGTCACGCTCGTCGAGCAAGCCAGTCAGCTCATCACGCAGGATGATGTCATCAAGGCAAAAGAGCTGTCTGAGCGCGCTTACGCCGCCGCAAAGGATGAGGCGCGGCGCATGGCACGCATTGCGAAGCAGGTCGAGGGCGGTGATTATCTCGTCAGAAAGGCGCATGAGCTGCAGGGGCGGGCGCTGCAAATTGAGACGCGTGTCAAGATCAGGCTCGCCGACATCGTTGATGAGGCGCAGGACGCGGGCGATCTCGCGACACGGGGTCGACCAGCGAAAAACATTTCAGGCGAAAATGTTTTAAAGCTTGATGACGCCGCGCTTTCAGCGACGGATATTCACTACGCGCGCCAGTTGCGCGACGCAGAACGCAAAACGCCCGGCGTTGTCGAACGGGCAATTGCAGCGCGTCTCGAAGCCGACCTGGAGCCGACCAAGGCGGCAGTGAGAAAAGCGATCCATGGCAAGTCGACCCGTTCAAAAGAAGAGCGCGGCGATGATTTCAATCAAACCGTGATCGAATGCACCCGCGTCCTTCTCGGTCGCGAGCGGTTTGAGCGGCGCGTGCTGGAGCCCGCCTGCGGGCTCGGTGCCCTTGTCGAGCCATTGCTTGAGGTTGGCTATGACGTCGATTTCACCGACTTACGCGACCGGGGCTATGTCTCGCCGGATGGTGTCTCGCAAGAGGTTGGCGACTTTCTCAAAAGTCGGTGCCCGGATGAGCGCAAGGGCATCAACATCATAACGAACCCGCCCTATGCGATAGCCAATGCGTTCATTCGCCATGCGCTTGAAGAATATCGCCCGCGCAAGATGGCGATGCTGTTGCCATGGGATTATTTCATGGGCGCGGATGATGAGGATCGCCAGTTCATCATGGAATATTGGCCACCGGCAACGCTGTTGGCCCTCAAGCGCCGCCCGCCGCGTATGCACGCGGAAAACTGGGAGGGCCAAAAGTCCGGTGAGACGAAAAATTTCGCCTGGTTCATCTGGAAACTGCGTGAGCGTGCGCAGCGGCCAAGCAAGCCCTATGGCGACACCACATATGCGTGGCGAGCGGATTACAAGGATTTCCC
Organism: Pseudomonadota bacterium; assembly: GCA_039818625.1. Lineage (GTDB taxonomy): Bacteria > Pseudomonadota > Alphaproteobacteria > Rhizobiales > JACESI01 > JBCBTO01. Next base: position 103 of record JBCBTO010000149.1, on the reverse strand, counting down.
GGACCTGACATTCGCGAAGCCGCCCCTTGCGGAGGTGCGCTCATGAGCCATAAGGCAACAAACTGGGCGGTCGAGCAAATCGGCTTTGGGCTTTCTGCTTATG
>JBCBTO010000148.1:0-5397 GCA_039818625.1 Pseudomonadota bacterium | reverse complement strand
GCGGCCCGCCCCACCCTTGACGGGACGGGGCAAGTGGTCAGTCGAGCGGTCTGAACCCTAGCGACGCTCCCAAAACACCATTCAGTGGACACGACAAAAGCCCGGCGGCAACGCGTGGGCTTATTTGTTTTGAGTGATCTTTTTTCTCAATTGCTTTGATGGCCCAAAAGAAAAACGGCGCGCTCTTTCGAACGCGCCGTTCTCAGTTTCTTCTTATTGGTCTTATTGGGTCAGGAAGACCTGCAGTTCTTTGGCAACGATCCGTTGGAAGGCGATGATGAGGCCCTCGTTGGAGTCGGCGTCGAAGAAATAGGTCTCGCCAGTTTCTTCGTCGTCAGGTGTTGCGCAAGCCCGCAACAGGCTTTCGGCTGAGTTGCCAGCGCGGAAGGCAACTGTGTAGACCTCGATGTTCTGATCTTCCTCTTTCGCAAGATCGCAGAACTGAAGTGCTGCATCCCGTGAGACTGAGAATTGTTGACGTGCCAGTCCGAGGCTTCCTTGCGTTGTCTCGTCATAGTAGGCTGTGTTGAAAGCGCCGTCTGTCATGACAACCAAGACTTTGCGGACATTTTCTGCACTATGCGAGGCTGGCGCTGATGCGTCTGGCCAGAAGTTGCGGAAGTTGTGTGACAGGAGGTTGAAGCCCCAGTCGATGCCGATATGGCCGGCGGTGAAGCCGCTCGCACGGAAATCGTCCACATCCTCAAGAAGGTCTGTACGGTCATTGGTCAGGGGACGGATGATCACGCCTGGACATGCGCCCGATGAGAAGCGACGCAAGGCGGAGTCAGTCTCGTAGAGCGTGTTTGAGATGTTCTCGTTTGGCACAACGTCTGTGAAGGCGTTCGTACCTTCGCGCTCCGTTACACATTCGTTGGCAGAGCTTGCGCTCGCAGTGTTCGAACCGACGGCATCTTTGTGCCATTCGCCGAGGTTGACGGAATATGCATAAGGCACCATGCCGACGCGCACGCGGTCATCGTTGGAGCCATCTTCAGGAAGAAGAATGTCGATGCTTGTCGTCATCGCTTCTTTCAATGCTGCAAGACGGCCGCCATTGCCCATGGACCCGGTCACGTCAAGAACGAATGAGAATTCGACCTTGGTGTCCGAGTTTTCGTTGGCGCGGTATGATGCAGAAGATGCAAGCTCCGCAGTCATGCAGTCATAACCCGCGACGGACATAAGTGTCGTCGGCACAGTAATGGTTGCCGATGTCGTGATTTGAGCCGTCTCCGGATTAAACGTCATTTCAAAATCGCGGTATCCGAGATTGCATGAGTCAGAGGCCGGCTGATCGAGTGGTGCACTCGCATGCGCCTGAGAGATGAGGCTGAAGTTGAATGCTTGTTGCTGGCCTTCCAGAACGCCCGCAAGGTTGACATCGAATAACTCGCGCGCCCGTGCTTCGGCCTCGTCAAGGTCGATTGAGCCGGTCGATAGCTCCGTTGCCGCGGCAAGGCTTGCACTGTCCAGCGCGGCTTTGGATTTGCCGGTGATCCGTAGCAGGTTTGAATAATCAACTGCTGATCCAACGGCAACCATAACGACGGGCGCAAACAGACCCATCAGGAGTGCGGCACTGCCGCGATTGTTTTTCTTCAAACTGAAGAAGGATGTCTTAAATGACGTTTTCATAGCTTTCGCCTCCTAGATGAACGGCTGCGCCCAGCCATTCAAAGATTTCGATGGGCGGATACTATAACAATCGCGAGGGTTTGATAATTGAATGCTCTTGTATTGATGAATAGCAATTTAATCTAAAAGTTTATCAATGAAATATAATATAAAATTTGATCGATGTTTTTGGATATTTTGATTTTATTTACCTTATCAACTTGTAAATACTCTCGTTCGCCCGCCGCTAGCACGCGCATAGGCCATAAGAAAAGGCCCTTTGATGTGGCTTCAAAGGGCCTTTTTCATTTGTGTTTTCCGCCGTTTAGCTGTTTGCGCGGTTTTGTCGATTTTCGATCAGATCGTCGACGACAGATGGGTCCGCGAGGGTCGATGTGTCGCCGAGATTTGAGAAGTCGTCTTCGGCAATCTTGCGCAGAATACGGCGCATGATCTTGCCCGAGCGGGTTTTTGGAAGGCCGGGTGCGAACTGGATCGCGTCCGGCGAAGCGATCGGCCCGATCTCGGTGCGAACATGATTTCGCAGTTGCTTTTTCAGGTCATCCGTTGCTTCGACGCCCGCCATCAAAGTGACATAGCAGTAAATGCCCTGGCCCTTGATGTCGTGCGGATATCCGACGACAGCGCTTTCCGACACGGTGTCATGGGCAACGAGCGCGCTTTCAACCTCTGCGGTTCCCATGCGGTGGCCGGACACGTTGATAACATCATCAACACGGCCCGTAATCCAGTAGTAGCCATCCTCGTCGCGGCGACAGCCGTCGCCTGTGAAGTACTTGCCTTTGTAGGTTGAGAAATAGGTTTGCACAAATCGCTCGTGGTCGCCGTAGACAGTGCGCATCTGCCCGGGCCATGAATCGACGATGCAAAGGTTGCCGTCCGCGGCGCCTTCAAGAGGATTGCCTTCGTTGTCAACGAGTTGTGGCTGAACACCGAAGAACGGCAACGTGGCCGAACCTGGTTTCAGGTCTGTCGCGCCGGGAAGCGGTGTGATCATGTGACCGCCCGTTTCCGTCTGCCACCACGTGTCGACGATCGGGCAACGCTTCTCGCCAACGATGTTGTAATACCACTCCCAAGCCTCCGGGTTGATGGGCTCACCCACCGTACCCAGAAGCCGCAGGGAGGAGCGGGAGGTTTTCGTCACAGGCTCGTCACCAGTCTGCATGAGGGCACGGATGGCCGTTGGAGCGGTGTAGAACTGGTTGACCTGGTGCTTGTCGCAGACCTGCCAGAAGCGTGAATTGTCTGGATAGCTTGGCACGCCCTCGAACATGAGTGTCGTTGCGCCATTCGCGAGCGGGCCGTAAACGATGTAGGAATGGCCGGTCACCCAGCCCACATCCGCCGTGCACCAGTAGATATCGCCCTCATGGTAGTCGAAGACATATTCATGGGTCATCGCCGCCCAGACCAGGTAACCGCCTGTGGTGTGGAGGACACCCTTGGGTTTTCCTGTTGAGCCGGACGTATAGAGGATGAAAAGCGGGTCCTCCGCGTTCATCTCTTCCGGTGGGCAATCGGGAGAGGCGGCGGCAGTGGCCTCATGATACCAGACATCCCGGCCCGGCTCCCACTCGATGCCGCCTTTGGTGCGTTCGACCACAAAGACGCGCTCGATATGGTGTCCTTGCGTTGCCGCGATGTCGATGGCCGTTTCGACATTGGCTTTCAGCGGAATTGTCTTGCCGCCGCGCAACCCTTCGTCGGCTGTGACAATAAACGCGGATTCGCAACCGACGAGCCTGTCGGCGAGGGCATCCGGAGAGAAACCGCCGAATACGATGGAGTGGATCGCGCCGATGCGCGCGCAGGCGAGCATTGCGTAGGCCGCTTCAGGGATCATCGGCATGTAAAGTGTGACCCGGTCGCCCTTCTTGACGCCTTCTGACTTCATTGCGTTTGCAAAGCGGCAGACGTGCTCGTGCAGTTCCTTGTAGGTGATTTTCAGATCTTCGTTCGGATCATCACCTTCCCAGATGATGGCGACCTGGTCGCCGCGCGTCTCAAGATGTCTGTCGATGCAGTTTGCCGCAACATTGAGACTGCCGTCCTCGTACCACTTGATCGAGACGTCCGGGTATTCATACGTGGTGTTCTTGACCTTGGTGAAGGGCTTGATCCAGTCGAGGCGCTTTCCGCATTTCCCCCAGAAGGCATCCGGGTCGTTCACGCTCTCAGCGTACATTTTGTCGTATGTCGCCTTGTCGATATGGGCCTTACCCGCCCATGCTTCGCTGACTGGATAGACTTCTTCGTTGGACATCATGTCCCTCCCTCATACGTCCCGGCGGGTGAGGGTCCCCCCCCTCGCCCTTTATTTCGCGCGCCACCTTAGTCCCGTCCCATGCGAGCGTCCATTAGACTAAGAGGTCAGCGGATGTTACACGGTGGACTTACGTACTTTCACGCATAAGAATGCCTAGGCGAGCGTTAACGTTTGATTCACGAACAATCCAATTTATGACCAAGTCCTAAAGAAAATCCGCGCAATTTTAACGTTCACAACCAATCGTCGAACCAAACCCGGCATTTCCCAAGATGGGTGCAAGATGTGAGGTCGTGATGATATTGGTGCGGAAATCAATGTGTGTTGGTCTATTGGGCGTGGCTCTTCTATCCGCCGGTTGTGCTCGGGTGCCGGTCGTCAATCTGTTTCTCGCAGGCGACAAAGACGTTACCTATCGCGACACCAAGGGCTGTGTGCCTTTCAAGCTCAAGCGTGTGCTCAATCACACGTCGCGGAAATTCGGCAAGGTAACCGTGGTCTCCACCAAGCGGGAGCCGGGCGAAAACCGGCGCAAAGGCGGCGCACGCAACTCCTATCATCTGAGCTGCCAGGCGGTTGATTTTCAGGTGCGGGGCGATCGCAAGAAGATCGAACGCTTTTTAAAATCCTACGAGGCCGTGGGGGGCTACAAATCCTATCTCAACCATTTCCACATTGACACCGGTCCGCGCCGAACCTGGTGACTGCGCAGCGTCAATGGCGGCGCGAGCCTTGCCTTTTTGCCCGCTGACTTATTTGACAAATCATTGGCCAATTTGAGGTCAACCTGGAACGATTTGGGGCATAAGGCGACGTGCGCAGTCAAACACATCTTCCGCAACATCCTTTGAGGACGCAGGTTCTTGATGAAATCCACGCGCGACCGTTCGAGCCTGTCCGCGCACCGTCAGTTATCCTGCGCTATGTGTTCTGGCGCAATCCTGAGATTGCCGTGCGCGGCGTTTTGCGGGATTGGTGCAGGGCGCGCAACCTCAAGGAACCGGATGCTGACGCGCGGCGGTACATGTGGAAAGATGGTTCGGCCCTCCTCATCTGGGAGGCCCATGCGGAGTTTGTCTCGCTTTCGTGGTACGGCGCGCCGGATCACGTGCCGGAAGCTGATCCTTTTTCCGTTTTCGGCGGGCCGCTGCCGGTCATGGGCGATCTTATCAATGCTGTCCGCATTGATGTGCGTCTTTTTGGCAAAGTGGATGATACGTCGGATGCGCTGACCACGAGCCTCGATCAATTCGACTTCGATTCCGGGTCTTTATGCGTGTCACGCGCGGCGAGCGGGCAAGCGATGATTGCGAGTGACTTCCGGCAGGATGAATTCGGTCTCACCCGTTTTCTCGTCATCGATATGGGCATGCGTGCGATGAATTGCGGCGTGCTTGTGCGCAGGCTTGCTGAGATTGAGACCTACCGCGCTGTGGCCCTTCTTGGACTTCCCGAGGCGCAGCGGGTGTCACCGGTGGTGAGCGGACTTG
>JBCBTO010000147.1:0-5451 GCA_039818625.1 Pseudomonadota bacterium | reverse complement strand
TGCGAGCAGGATATGCTCACGTGTCTGTGGCATTGGGCCATCAGCCGCTGAACATACGAGGATCGCGCCGTCCATCTGAGCCGCACCCGTGATCATGTTTTTCACGTAGTCAGCGTGGCCCGGGCAATCAACGTGTGCGTAGTGGCGGTTGTCGGTCTCATATTCAACGTGAGCTGTTGAGATGGTGATGCCGCGCGCGCGCTCTTCCGGTGCGCCGTCAATCTGATCATAGGCTTTGAATTCACCAAAGAACTTGGTGATTGCTGCCGTCAGCGTTGTTTTACCATGGTCAACGTGGCCAATCGTGCCGATGTTGACGTGTGGTTTGTTGCGCTCAAATTTCTCTTTTGCCATCAGAACTCTCCGTTCTCTTTCATTACCGATGACCTAGCGGTCGTCTTCTTCGTGTTCAGGCCACTAGGCCATTTTCGATTGAATCTCTTGGGCGAGCGCCTGCGGCACCTGCTCATAGTGATCAAATTGCATTGTGTACTGCGCGCGTCCCTGGGACATGGAGCGCAGCGTGTTGATGTATCCGAACATGTTCGCAAGCGGCACCATTGCATCGATGACGTTTGCATTGCCGCGCACATCCTGACCTTGGACCTGGCCACGTCTGGATGTCAGGTCGCCGATGATCGAACCCGTGTACTCCTCTGGAGAAACAACTTCGACCTTCATGATCGGCTCGAGAAGCACAGCACCGAGTTGGTCCTTGTTCTCGCGGAAGCAAGCGCGGCCAGCGATCTCAAACGCGAGCACGCTTGAGTCCACGTCGTGGTATGCACCGTCGACGAGTGTCGCTTTCACGCCAAGCATAGGGAAGCCGGCAACCGGACCTGCGCTCATGACGCTTTGCAGGCCTTTTTCAACGCCTGGGATGTACTCTTTTGGAACCGCACCCCCAACGATCTTGCTTTCGAAGACAAAATCTTCGCCGTCCGGGTTCTTTTCGAACTCGATCTTGACGCGCGCGAACTGACCCGAACCACCGGACTGTTTCTTGTGCGTGTAGTCCGCTTCGAACGAACGTGTGATCGTTTCGCGGTAAGCCACCTGTGGCGCGCCGATGTTTGCTTCGACCTTGAACTCGCGCTTCAGGCGGTCAACAAGGATGTCGAGGTGCAATTCGCCCATGCCCGCCATGATCGTCTGACCGGATTCGTCGTCCGTTTTTACGCGGAATGACGGATCTTCGGCTGCGAGGCGGTTGAGCGCCAGGCCCATCTTCTCTTGGTCGCCTTTGGTTTTCGGCTCAATGGCGATTTCAATCACAGGCTCTGGGAATTCCATGCGCTCCAGAATGACCGGCTTCACCGGATCACACAGCGTGACACCCGTCACGACATCTTTGAGACCGACAACGGCGATGATATCGCCTGCGTAAGCTTCCTTAATTTCTTCGCGCTCAATGGAGTGCATCAAAAGCATCCGACCGATGCGCTCACGCTTGTCCTTCACAGAGTTCAAAAGCGTCGAGCCCGCCGTCAGAACACCGGAATAGATACGGCAGAATGTAACCGAGCCAAACTGGTCGTCCATGAGCTTGAACGCAAGCATGGAGAATGGCTCATCGTCGGCAGCTTTACGCTCCATCTCGCTGTCGTCTTTTGGATTGATGCCCTTGATCGCCGGAATATCGATCGGCGAAGGCAGGAAATCCACGACCGCGTCAAGAAGCGGCTGAACACCTTTGTTCTTGAACGCGGAACCGCAGAGGACCGGTACGAATGTGTTATCGATCGTGCCTTTACGGATCAGGCGGCGGAGCGTTTCGGCGTCCGGCTCATTTCCTTCGAGATAAGCCTCCATCGCTTCTTCGTCGAGCTCGACTGCAGTCTCGATCATCTGCTCGCGAAGTTCGTTTGCCTTGTCTGTAAGATCGGCAGGAATATCAACAACATCCCAAGACGCACCAAGGTCTTCACCTTGCCAGATGAGAGCCTTCATCTCGATGAGGTCAACAACACCTTTCAGCTCGGTTTCAGCACCAACTGGGATCTGAACCGGCAGAGCCGTCGCGCCAAGACGATCTTTGATCATCTCAAGGCAGCGGTAATAGTCAGCGCCTGTCTTGTCCATTTTGTTGACGAAGATCATGCGCGGCACGCCGTACTTGTCAGCCTGACGCCAGACAGTTTCAGTCTGCGGCTCAACACCAGCGTTGGCATCGAGAAGAGCAACGGCGCCATCGAGAACACGGAGCGAGCGCTCAACCTCAATTGTAAAGTCAACGTGACCCGGCGTATCGATGATGTTGAAACGGCGCTTCTTGCCGTCGCGACCTTCCCAGAAGGTTGTTGTCGCAGCGGACGTAATCGTGATGCCACGCTCTTGCTCTTGCGCCATCCAGTCCATCGTCGCCGCGCCATCATGCACTTCGCCGATTTTGTGGCTTTTGCCGGTGTAGTAAAGAATGCGCTCGGTCGTCGTCGTTTTACCGGCGTCGATGTGAGCCATAATACCGAAGTTGCGGTAATCACTAATTTCGTATTCGCGTGCCATCGTACTCTGTTCCAGATTTGGGAGAAGTCTCTCGAAACTCGTTACCAGCGATAATGTGAGAAAGCGCGGTTTGCTTCCGCCATACGGTGCGTGTCTTCGCGCTTTTTGACAGCGGTGCCACGGTTGTTGGCGGCATCAAGAAGCTCGCCGGACAGGCGTTCCACCATGGTGCGCTCATTGCGTCCGCGGGCTGCGGCCAGCATCCAGCGAATAGCCAGCGCCTGACGGCGTTCGGCGCGCACTTCAACCGGCACCTGATATGTTGCACCACCGACGCGGCGGGAGCGAACCTCAACCTGCGGCATGACATTGCCCAGAGCGTCGTGGAACATTTGCACCGGGTCGGATTTGGTTTTGTCTTCGATCTGATCAAGGGCGCCGTAGACAATCTTTTCGGCAACCGATTTCTTCCCGTCGCGCATGACGGAGTTCATGAATTTTGTAATCACAATGTCCCCGTATTTTGGATCGGGGATGACATCGCGTTTTTCGGCTCTGTGGCGGCGTGACATGGTTTTTCAGACCTCTTACTTCGGACGCTTGGCGCCGTATTTCGACCGGCGCTGCTTGCGGTCTTTCACGCCCTGCGTATCGAGGACACCGCGAATGATGTGATAGCGAACACCCGGCAAGTCCTTCACGCGGCCACCACGGATCATGGCGACGGAGTGCTCTTGAAGGTTGTGCCCTTCACCCGGGATGTATCCGATGACCTCAAACCCGTTTGTGAGCCTGATCTTAGCCACCTTACGAAGCGCCGAGTTCGGCTTTTTCGGCGTCGTTGTGTAGACGCGTGTGCAGACACCCCGTTTTTGCGGACAGGCCTGCATTGCTGGAACCTTGTTACGCTTGACCGGCGCTTTGCGCGGGTTGCGGATCAACTGATTGATCGTCGGCATTCGTGCTCTTTCAGTTCTCAAATCTCAAAAGGACCGCATCACTGAAAGCAAACGCATATCAAGCTGGTTGCGATCCCTATCGCGCGCCAGCAAAACATGCGCCAGACTGCTATTCAGCTAGCGCTCGTTGGACAGAGGACCCCGTTTGAGATCGTGTCTTTCAGCATTTCTGTCTTAAATCACAAACAGCGTTTAAACCGGATGGGTCACTGACCTTTGGTCGGTCTGTGAACAACGCGACTTACCGCCTGTTTGGAAGTGGGCGTGTGTTACTCGCAATTCCGGGGGGCGTCAAGGGTGATTTTGGAATTATTTAAAAGATCCTAACGCGTTGACCGCCCCGCCAGCCCCGGTGAGATGGTGCTCCCTCACAACGACTGTCTGACCCGTGGCCAGCGCCCGTCCGCCAGGCGAATATGCCTTGGTATATCACGGCGCCAGCGACGACGCACACCAAGGCTGAAATTGAGATAAAGCTTGCCATCGACGATATCCCACGCTTCGGGCACGATGGATGCGATATCGCCATTCACCATCGCCCAGGCGCAATAGCCGCCATATTGCGGGGCGAACCGGTTGGGCGATGACTTGAAAGCCTGCAGGTTCTCTTCTGAGGAGAACAACCAGGTGGTTCCGTTCCAGTCCGTTTGAAATTGATTTCTGCCCTTTACAGGCTTTCCAGCCTTAAAATACGCAACAGTGTCGTAGCCGCGAATTGCCTTGCCGCGCGCCTCAAAAAACACGCCACGCGCCTCGGCGCTCCTGTGTCCACTGATCGCAAGTCCAGTAAACGCCAAACTTCCTGCAACAAAGTGCCTGCGAGATATCGTCATGCCACTTCCTCCTCAAGACTGCATGCATTTGACATGCATTATCATGCCAAGCATTTGCGCTTAGAACAAAGCAAGGCGCTTGAATTTCTCGTGACAGGTCGCTGAGCACCAAAAAAACGCGGACCCGAGGGCCCGCGCTTTAGAAGAGTTCGTCTCAGACGACGTGTGCCTTACTCGGCAGGCTCCGGCTCGCCCTCCTGACGCATATCTGCAATCAGGGAGTCTGCCTCGGTAATACCAGACGTCTTGCGCTGTTCTTCGAGGATAAGATCGTCCCGACGACCGGCAACCTGACGGACCTGGTTCATCGCACCGCCCGTACCAGCCGGGATCAAGCGACCGACGATGACGTTTTCCTTCAAGCCATCGAGCGTGTCGATCTTGCCCGCAACGGCCGCCTCGGTGAGCACGCGCGTTGTCTCCTGGAAGGATGCGGCTGAAATGAACGACCGCGTCTGGAGCGATGCTTTGGTGATGCCGAGAAGGACCGGCACGCCTTGCGCTGGCGTCTTCGCATCATCAATGAGCTTTTCGTTCATCGCATCGAGTTCCATGCGGTCGACCTGCTCATCTTTCAGATAGTCAGAATCGCCCGGATCGGTGATTTCGACCTTCTGGAGCATCTGGCGCACGATCACCTCAATATGCTTGTCGTTGATCGTCACGCCCTGAAGCCGGTAGACCTCCTGGATCTCGTTGACGAGATAAGCGGCCAGCGCCTCCACGCCCTTGATCGCCAGAATGTCATGCGGTGCAGGATTGCCATCGAGAATGTATTCGCCTTTCTCGATCGTGTCGCCTTCCTGCAGGTGGAACGGCTTTCCTTTTGGAATGAGATATTCCGCAGGCTCCGCCCCTTCTTCATGCGGCTCGATCATGATGCGGCGCTTGTTCTTGTAGTCACGACCGAATTTGATCGTTCCGTCGATCTCAGCGATGACCGCGTGGTCTTTCGGACGACGCGCCTCAAAGAGTTCGGCCACACGCGGCAGACCACCGGTGATGTCCTTCGTCTTCGCACTTTCAAGCGGGATACGGGCGAGCACGTCGCCAGCCTTCACCTTCGCACCCAGGTCGACGGAGAGAATGGCATCAACAGAAAGAAGATACCGAGCCTCCGAGCCGCGGCTCAGTTTTTCAATCGAGCCATCAGCCTTGTTGATGACGATCGCCGGTTTCAAATCCGCATTGCGGGTGTTTGACCGCCAATCCGT
>JBCBTO010000146.1:0-5493 GCA_039818625.1 Pseudomonadota bacterium | reverse complement strand
GTGTTACCCCCTATCTCGACGGTGTTTGGACCACAGGCGGGAATGGACCCACGTGCTCCCCATACTGATATTTCCATACTCATGACACGATACGGCCCGGACCAGTCACGCATCCATATTACATGAACGCCTGAAGTCCTGTTTGAGCGCGACCAAGGATCAGCGCGTGGATGTCGTGGGTGCCCTCGTACGTGTTGACCGCTTCGAGATTCATGACATGGCGGATGACATGATACTCGTCCGAGACGCCGTTGCCGCCATGCATATCGCGCGCCACGCGGGCAACATCGAGCGCTTTACCGCAATTGTTACGCTTCATCAGGCTGACAAGCTCAACGGGAGCCGCCTTGTCATCCATCAAACGACCGAGGCGGAGCGCTCCTTGAAGGCCGAGCGAAATCTCCGTTTGCATGTCGGCGAGCTTTTTCTGAATGAGCTGGGTTTGCGCCAGCGGTTTGCCAAACTGCTTGCGGTCCATTGTGTAGGTCCGGGCCGCATGCCAGCAGAATTCCGCCGCCCCCATCGCGCCCCAGGCAATGCCATAGCGCGCGCGGGTCAAACAACCGAAGGGACCGGCAAGGCCCTGAACATTCGGCAACAGGTTTTCATCCGGCACGAAAACCTCATCCATCTGGATCATGCCAGTGATGGAGGCGCGCAGGGAAAACTTGCCTTCGATTTTAGGCGCATCGAGGCCCTTCATCCCTTTTTCGAGGATGAAACCTTTGATCTTGTCATCGTGGTCGTCGGATTTCGCCCAGATCACGAAAACATCCGCAATCGGCGAGTTGGTGATCCAGTTTTTCGCGCCGGAGACGATATAACCGCCGTCTACCTTTTTGGCGCGGGTGATCATGGAGCTCGGGTCAGATCCATGGTCCGGTTCCGTCAAGCCGAAGCAGCCAACCCATTCGCCACTTGCGAGCTTCGGCAGGTATTTCTGGCGCTGCTCTTCCGTGCCATAGGCGTAAATTGGATGCATGACGAGCGACGACTGCACGGACATAGCGGAACGATAGCCGCTGTCGACACGCTCGACTTCACGGGCGACGAGACCATAGGAGACATAGTTTGCGCCGACACAGCCATAGTCTTCTGGGATTGTTGAGCCCAAGAGCCCGAGTTCACCCATCTCGTTGAAAATCTCGCGGTCGAATTTCTCGTGACGGTTTGCCTCAAGGACGCGCGTCATCAAGCGTTCCTGACAGAACTGATGGGCGCTGTCGCGGATGAGACGCTCATCTTCATTGAGTTGATCATCCAGCAAGAACGGATCATCCCACACGAAGTCCGGTGCTTTGGCGCGGGCGGCTTCCGGCGTCATTTTCTTGGGCGTGTCGAGCATAAGTAGTATCCCGTTGTTCGTTTCAAGGACCTTACACCATGATTTCGCGCGCGGCGAGTGTCCGGTTCCATTGTGAAGAGCTTCCGTTATTCTTGCAGAAACTCTTTCTCGATTGCGATCAATCCATTTTGCAGATCTGACATGTTCTTTCGACCGAGTACGGCAACGATCTCCTCCTCAAAAAGCTGGGCAAGCTTCGTCAAAGTTTCAAACTTTTTTCTTCCCTGCGGGGTTAATTCCAGGTTTTCGACGCGGCGATCTTTGACATCCTGCGACCGTTTGAGCCAACCCTGATCTTCTAAAGAGAAGACAGCCCGGCTCACCTTCGTCCGATCCATGGTGGATTTGGCGGAGATTTCTGTCGCGGTCACCGTGCCAAATTGGCCGACGATGGCAAAGGCACGCCACTCGGGCCGACTTAATCCGTATTTTTCCTTGTAGATACGCGCAAATGCGAGGCTTACCGCTTCGGCTGCCCTGTTCAGTCGATAGGGCATGAAATCCTCGAGGGCGAATTCTGTCTTTTCACACAGCATTGAGGATCGCTCGATTGATTGTTGCAAAAGATATTGTTACACTTGCAACAATATGAGCGATTTATACTAGCAACACAAGGTCATGCGATATGTTGGATAAACCGGCAGGTGAAAGCCAATCGGATGCAGAGGCGAATGCCGCTCGCACTTATATGTCCGGCTTCGGCAATGATTTTGCGACTGAATGCCTGCCGGATGTGCTTCCGAAAGGTCAGAACTCGCCGCAAAAGTGCAATTACGGCCTTTATGCTGAGCAGCTTTCCGGCTCGCCGTTCACAGCGCCGCGCGGCACGAACGAACGGTCGTGGCTTTATCGCATCCGCCCGAGCGTGCGGCATACATCACGTTTTTCAAAAGTAAACCGCCAGCTTTGGAAAACGGCACCATGCGTCGATGACCATTCGCTGGCACTTGGTCAGTTGCGCTGGGACCCGGTTCCAATGCCCGACGAACCAACCACCTTCATCGATGGCATCCGCACGATGACGACGGCGGGTGATTGCCAGGGCCAAAGCGGTATGGCATCCCATGTCTATCTCGCCAGCGAAGACATGGTGGATGATTATTTCTTCAACGCGGACGGCGAGCTTCTCATAGTGCCGGAGACGGGCGCGCTCACAATCTTCACCGAGATGGGTGTGATCGACGTTGAGCCATCGGAAATCTGCATTCTCCCACGCGGCATGATGTTCAAGGTTACCCTGCCCGACGGACCGTCACGCGGCTACGTCTGCGAGAACTACGGCGCCAAGTTCACGCTGCCGGATCGCGGGCCCATCGGGGCAAATTGCCTTGCGAACGCACGCGATTTTCTGACACCTACCGCCGCTTATGAAGACAAGGACGGCACAGCCTGCCGGGTGCATGTGAAATGGTGCGGCGGGTTTCACGTTACCGAGATTAACCACTCGCCCCTCGACGTGGTCGGCTGGCATGGAAATTACGCGCCCTATAAGTACGATCTAAAGACCTTCTCACCCGTTGGCGCAATCCTGTTCGACCATCCAGACCCATCCATTTTTACCGTGCTCACCGCGCCTTCCGGCGAAGACGGCACGGCGAATATCGATTTCGTCATCTTCCCGCCACGCTGGATGGTGGCAGAGCATACGTTCCGCCCGCCCTGGTACCACCGCAACATCATGTCGGAATTCATGGGTCTCATTTATGGGAAATATGATGCAAAGGAGGAAGGCTTCGTGCCGGGGGGCATGAGCCTTCACAACATGATGTTGCCGCACGGGCCGGACTTCGACGGGTTTGAAAAGGCGTCAAACGCCGACCTCCAGCCGATGAAACTCGATCACACGATGGCGTTCATGTTCGAAACGCGTTTCCCGCAACAGCTCACGAAATTTGCGGCAGAACTTGAGACCTTGCAGGAGACGTATATCGACTGCTGGAAAGGGCTGGAGCGCAAGTTCGACGGCACACCGGGGGAGAAGTAATGCCCCACGTCGCCCCACTCGACCGATCTGAACTTCCGGAATTCGAGGATTTTTTCAAACGCTATGACGAGATCAGGGGCTTCCTGCCGAACTCCATCCTCACGATGGGGCGACGACCTGAGATTGCCAAAGCGTTCATGGCGCTGAATCAGGCCGTCATTTACGAAGGCACTGTTCCCGAAGCGCTCAAAATGATGGTCGCTTACATGACTTCCATGGCGACCGGTTGCCGCTATTGCCAGTCACATATGGCCAATCTCTCAAGCGTCTACGACGTGTCGTACGAAAAAATTCAAGCGGTCTGGGACTGCTCCAATTCAGTTCTCTTTACCGATGCTGAGAAGGCCGTGCTCGAACTCGCCCGCGTTGCGGCCGCCGTGCCCAACGCCGCCGAAACCCATCATTTTGATGCCGTCAAGCAGCATTTCAATGACGCGGAAATCGTTGAGATCGTGGGCACCATTGCCCTTTTCGGCTATCTCAATCGCTGGAACGATACGATGGCGACAACGCTGGAAGATTATCCCCGATCTGTGGCCAAGCGCGCAATTGGGCCGGTTGGCTGGGATGCCGGAAAACATACGAAAGAGACTTCATGACCAAGACATTCGCCTCGCAGGGTGACCTCACCGAGAAGAAAATCTCCTTCACCGAGATCGGCGACGGACTTTGGGCCTTCACCGCTGAGGGCGACCCCAACACGGGCGTCATCATTGGCGATGATGGTGTGATGATTGTGGACGCGCAGGCGACACCGCGGCTTGCGCACAAGGTGGTTGAGAAAATCCGCTCCGTCACCGACAAGCCGATCAAATATGTCGTGCTCTCACATTATCACGCGGTGCGCGTGCTCGGTGCATCAGCCTATGACGCCGAACAGATCATCATGTCAGAAAAAGCGCGCGCGATGGTCGTCGAACGCGGACAGGAAGACTGGGACAGTGAATTCCAGCGTTTTCCGCGACTGTTCGAGGGGCATGAAAGCATTCCGGGCCTCACCTGGCCGTCGATGACCTTCAACAACCGCATGACGGTCTATCTTGGCAAGCGCCGGGTCGATCTCATGCATCTGGGTCGTGCGCATACCGCTGGCGATGCGGTGGCGTATGTTCCCGATCAAAACGTCATGTTCACCGGCGATATCGTCGAGTACAAGTCGGCGTGTTATTGCGGCGATGGGCATTTCCACGACTGGCCAAAGACGCTGGAGGCCGTACGCGCGTTTGATGTCGACGCGATTGCGCCAGGGCGCGGTGATGCGCTGGTCGGCAAGGCGATGGTGAACGAAGCCCTTGACCTCACGAAGGATTTCGTTGTTTCAACCTATAAGCCTGTCGCGAAAGTGGCGCTTGGCGGCGGCACGCTGAAGCAAGCATGGGATGCCTGCCGGGCCGAGTGCGACTCGAAATTCCATGACTATGCAATCTACGAGCACTGCCTGCCGTTCAACGTGGCTCGGGCGTATGACGAGGCGCTCGACATCGACACGCCGCGCATCTGGACCGCCGAGCGCGACATCAAGATGTGGGAGGCGTTGCAGGGATAGTGCCCCGCTATAGCTATCAGCCTTTCCTTTACCAGACCCCGCCGGAGCTTTCCGGCAGCGCTCCATTTCACGCGCCGGTGGTGATTGTAGGAGCGGGGCCAATCGGGCTTGCGGCGGCGATTGACCTTGCGACCCACGGTGTCAAATCCATTGTGCTTGATGACAACAACGTCGTCTCCGTCGGATCGCGGGCGATTTGCTGGGCAAAGCGCACGCTTGAGATTTTCGACCGGCTCGGCGTTGGCGAGCGCATGGTGGAAAAAGGCGTCACGTGGCAGGTCGGACGTCTCTTCAACGGCGAAAACGAAGTCTGGAATTTCGATCTCCTGCCGGAAGCGGGTCACAAAATGCCCGCCTTCATCAATCTCCAGCAATATTATGTCGAGCAATATCTCGTGGAGCGGGCGAAGGATTTCCCGGAACTCATTGATCTCAGATTCAAAAACCAGGTCACGGATGTCACGCAAACCGCAGACAACGTGCGCGCGGATATCGAGACACCGGATGGCTCATATACGCTTGAGGCCAATTATCTGATTGCCTGCGACGGCGCGAAAAGCCCAACGCGGGAACGCATGGGCTTTTCGTTTGCGGGCGAACTCTTTGAAGAGCGCTTCC
>JBCBTO010000145.1:0-5498 GCA_039818625.1 Pseudomonadota bacterium | reverse complement strand
CGAGCCGGATATGCGGCAGTGACAATGTCAGTCCGTCGTCGGTCGTCTCCAACGTCGGCGGGCGGAAGCGAACAAACTGAAGGTCCGGCGTGTCACCGGCATCGTCTTTGAAGACCGTTTTAAAGTTGATATCGAGGCTGCCCGGATAGATTGCCTTTTCGGTTTCACCGTCAAAGGCTTCTCCATCAATCGTTTCGCCCGCCATGGGAGTGCCGACGATGCAATGGAGTTTTTCTCCGCCTTCCGAGAAGACGGCTTCACGGGTTGCGCGGATTGATGCGAGCGCAACGACGTCGACATTGGCCCCTTCGAACTTGCCCTGTGCGATCGCGTTTTTGACGAGATGGCTGAGCAGGTTTTCAAGCCTGTCGTGGTCGCGGTGATGCAGATGATCGGCTTTGGTGGCGGCAAAAAGGATTTTATCGATCCGCCGGGACAAAATGGAGGACAGCCATGACGCGCGTCCCGGACGAAAGCAGGCGAGAATTTCGGATAGCGCGTTTTCAAGATCGCGAATCGCGGCGGGGCCCGCGTTGAGAGCCTGTAATGCATCGACCAGCACCACCTGACGGTCGAGCCTTGCGAAGTGATCGCGGAAGAACGGCTTCACCACGATCTGCTTATACGCCTCGAAGCGGTGTTCCATCAGCGACCAGAGCGACTTTCGCGGAATTGGCCCATCCGGTTTTGTCAGGGGCGCGAAAGTGACTGCGGGAGAACCGGCGAGGTCACCCGGCATCAGGAAGCGGCCCGGCGGGAGCATGGACAGCGCATTTTCGTCGCGTCGGCAGGCTTTCAGATACTCTGTGAAAACCTCTGCAAGGTCCTGCGCGCGTTTCTCATCGCGCTTTTCCAAAGGGTCGGTTTGTGCGTTCGCCTCCAACCATGTTTTTGCAGCCGCCGCACGGTTGGGCAGACGGGCGAGGTCGAGCGCTTCTGCGGACCATGTCTCATAGTC
This sequence comes from Pseudomonadota bacterium, assembly GCA_039818625.1. Lineage (GTDB taxonomy): Bacteria > Pseudomonadota > Alphaproteobacteria > Rhizobiales > JACESI01 > JBCBTO01. The sequence goes on along the minus strand of JBCBTO010000145.1, from coordinate 4,540 downwards.
CTTTGCGAGAAGAGGCAGATCGAGCAGCCATTCTCCAGGATAGTCGATGATGTCGATGTGGAGGCGACCGCCACCGACGGCGCGGGTCAGAAAACTGGCGGACTCATAGTCAACCGTCAGACGCAACTGGCTAATCCGGCTCGTTGATTCTGGCCATGCCATTTCGTCAACAAGACGTTCCACATGGTTTTCATAGGCAAAACGCGGGACGTCGTCGTCCGGTTGCGGCTGGAGGTAACTTCTCGCAATACGACCATCGGCCATGGGAGAAAAGAGGGGCAGGCGACCTTGATTGAGGAGATTGTGGATCAATGCGGTTATGAAAACCGTTTTGCCCGCCCGCGAGAGGCCCGTAACACCCAACCTCACATTGGGATTGACGAAGCTTGCTGCGAAGTCGCCGAGATTTTCAAAAGCTATGCGGGCGTCGTCACCGAAGGTTGTGAGCTTCACCGTCGCGACCCCCAATACTCAATTGGATTAGTGATTGATCGCAACCAGCGATCTCGGTTCCATATAGGCTTTCAATTGCCCGATATCCCACGTTAAATCTGCCCAAGTATCAATGGCAAGGCCAATGACAGCGCAGGCTGCCGTTGGAAACTTCGCGCGTAGCGCACCGGATGCACTCCTTTCTTCGGTCGTCAGAAGTTTTAGCGCCGTTTCATGCAAGCCCGGATTATGTCCGATGACCATGACCGTTTGCGTATCCGATGGGATCGTTTTGCACGCATTGAGTATGGTCGTCGTTCCTGCGAGATAAAGGTCTTCCACACGCTCAAAAGTGGCTTGGTTGCCAAGTGATGCCTTTAGCCTCTCATATGTCTCGACAGTCCGGATCGCTGGTGAGCATAGAACATGGTCCGGATTGATACCCGTTTTCGAAAGCCACAGACCCATTTGCGGCGCGCTGAAACGTCCACGCTCATTCAAGGGCCGTTCGAAGTCATCTGCTCCCGGTATCGACCATGATGACTTGGCGTGGCGAAGGAGAACTAAAGTGCGCATAAACTGTTTTTGTTGATCTCCCACAGTTCTGTCAACTGATAGCCCACAAAGCCACCTTGCTCTTTATGGGGCGTAAGATCGGCAAATTTTACCGTCCATATGGCGTGAGTTGCCGGGTCGGTAATGTGTCGTTACCCATAGTCTCGCCCCAACCTTCTGAAATGATTGGCCCTTTTTCTTTCCTGCCATCTGGCACAGGGATTGCTGCTTCACGCCTTGAATGGCCCCGCCCAATGGGTGCGGCGCTTGTGTATGGTTCAAAGTTTTAACGAGAAGGCGGTGAGCGATGGGTGTATTTGGTGCGTTGAATGCGGCGGTGAGTGGTTTGAGGGCGCAGTCCTTTGCGCTTGAAAATATTTCGGGCAACATCGCAAACTCGCAGACAACTGGTTTTAAGCGGCAGGACACGAGCTTCTTCGAACTTGTCTCCGATCAGGGTTCGACGCAGGCATCGCAGGCTGCTGGTTCAGTTACCTTCGCATCCCGGTCCACGAATGAAATTCAAGGTTCTATTGAGGCGGCCGACCAAGATACGTTCATCGCGATCAACGGTGATGGCTACTTTGTCGTGGAAGAAGCAACCGGCTTCGTCGATGGCGAGACGATTTTCGGCGGTAGCGATCTTTACACACGGGCTGGCGATTTCCAGCTTTCCCGGGAAGGTTTCTTCCAAAACGGTTCCGGCTATTTTTTGAAGGGTTTCCCGCTTGATGCGGTCACCGGAAACCGGTCCGGCTCCATCCCTGAAATCATCGAGCTTGATACGGACTTTCTTCCGGCAGAAGCGACCAGCGAAATTCAGTATCGCGCCAACTTGCCAAGTTTTCCGCGAACAACGAACGCTGATGCAACTATCCCAGATAGTGAATTGCTCGATCCATCCTTGTTGGTTGGTGTAACTGCCCCTGCTGTTCCAGATGAAGGTGTCGCAACAATTTCGGCAGACGACGCGACCACCTTCATTGAATCGTCGATTTCAGGCGGCGCAGTCACGGCATTCGACCCGCTTGGAAATGCTGTCGACATCCAGTTGCGCTTCGGCAAGACCCAAAGCGCTGGTGTGGGCACTGAGGATATCTACAATCTTTATTTCCTGAGCGATTCGACGGCCACGGGCACGGACCCGGCCTGGACACGTGTGCCGCAACAGTATGTTTTCGATGGCACGGGCCAGCTTGATCCAGCAGTCGCCAGCGTTACGATTCCCAACCTCACCGTAAATGGTAACGACCTAGGGAACATCACGCTGAATCACGGAGCGAATGGTATCACACAGTTCTCTGATCCCGACGGGGTGATCGATATCTCGGAACTGACCCAGGATGGGGTTCCTGCTGGCGAATTCATCGATGTCGCGATCAATGATGGCGGTCGGCTGACAGCGACGTACTCCAATGGTCAGGCAATCGACATCGCTGAAATCGCAATCGCGTCGTTCAATGCCGATGCGGGTCTGCGGCGCATTGATGGTGGTGGCGCGTTTGCTGCGACCGCCGCATCGGGTGCGCCGATTTTGGAGGCGAGCGGTTTTATCATCGGCTCAGCCCTTGAAGCGTCGAATACCGATATTGCGGATGAATTCACGAAGCTGATCGTCACCCAGCAGGCTTACACGGCGAACTCGCGGGTAGTCACGACAGCCGACGAACTCCTGACAGAGGTCATCAACATCATCCGATAGGTGAGGAAGGCGCTTCAGAAAGAGCGTTTTGAGAGAGTAAAACCATGAGCATCGGCAGCGCAATTAACATTTCTGCGTCCGGTTTGCGGACGACGCAAAACGACCTCAACGTTGTTGCGGGCAACATTGCAAATGTCGAAACGCCCGGTTTTACTCGCAAAACGCTCGTTCAGACCGAAATCACAGCGGCCGGTCAGACTATCGGCGTTCGTGGTCAGGTTGTCGAGCGGGTCTTGAATGAACAAGTTCAAGCTCAGTTGCGCGACCTCGCGGCCGTCAATGTCGGCAATCAGATCCAGGCGGATTTTCTATCCCGTCTTGATGTCGCTTTTGGCGAGCCTGGAAGCCCGACAGCGATTGATACGTCGTTCAATACAGCCCTTGCGACACTGGAAGAACTCTCCGCTACACCGGAAAGTTTTTCCGCCCAGAATCAGGCCGTGGCTGATCTTCGCGTTTTCACCGGGCAGTTGAACGCGCTGTCAAACACCATTCAAGACCTTCGCCGGGAAGCCGATCTTCAAATTGCGGCGGTGACGACGCAGGCAAATGAGCTGCTCGAAGGCATTGAGGACATCAACCAGCGCATTGTGAACTCGACGGCTGCGCAGGCCAATCAGGCCTCGCTCCTCGATGAACGGGACCGGTTTATCGATGAATTGTCGCAAATTGTCGATGTGGTGGTCGATGATCTTCCCAACAACGGCGTTCAAATCCGCACCGTCGGCGGCGTGACGCTTTTTTCCACACAGGCATTCCAGTTTGAGTTTACCTCCGCCGGCACCGTTGCGCCGGAGACAACACTTGAGAACGGCGCTCTTTCCACGGTGCAGCTCAGCGATGGCAGCAGCAATTTCGTGATCGATCTGCTCTCTCCGAACCAATTGAGGGATGGGGCTCTTGCCGCCTATACGGAACTGCGAGATGTCACGCTCGTACAGGCGCAGGCGCAGTTGGACGAGCTTGCGGCCCAAATTTCGCTCGCTGTCTCTAATACGACCGTCCAATCGACCGCAGTTGGCACACCTCCAGCGGATGGTCTCAGTGTCGACATCTCCGGCATTCAGGACGGCAACACCGTATCGCTCGCTTTCACCGACAACACAGGGACAGCGCGTACGGTGACGCTCGTGCAAGTGAGCGATGCGTCACAACTGCCAGTCGACAACAGCTTTACCGCCGACCCGAATGACGTCGTGGTCGGGCTTGATTTTGCGACGGCCACCGGCGCGTCGATTGAAACGGCGCTTGATGCGGCAGTCCCCGGCTTTACGCTTGATGTGGCGCTTGCAGGCGGCAGTCTTGACTTCACGGCTGCAAGTGGCGCCACCACCGATACGCTTTCGGCCAGCATCACGAACACAGCCCTCACGGGCGATGGTTTGCCCTTCGCGCTTTTCCAGGACGGCGGAACCGGCGGTACCTTTACGAATGCACTCGGTTCGGGCCCTGGTCTCGTGGGCTTTGCCGGTCGGATTGAAGTATCGAGCGCGGTTGTCTCCGATCCGTCGCTGATCAGTCGTTTCTCCGCGACGAACACCGCTGCCGGCGATTCCGCGCGGGTTGATTTCATCCTGGAGCAAATTCGCGGCGACGTTCGCACTTACTCGCCCTCGACCGGGCTTGGTGCGCCATCCAATCCAATTAAGGCGACAGCTGCCGATTTTCTCCAAACCATTATTTCGTCACAAGGCCAGCGTGCATCCAATGCTGAGCGCGATGCGGACGCATCCCAAGTCTCATTCAATAACGTGCAGGAGCGCTTCCAAGCCGAATCTGCTGTTAACATCGACGTCGAACTCGCCCGTCTCATCGAACTGGAACAGGCGTTTCAAGCCAATGCGCGCGTGC
>JBCBTO010000144.1:0-5498 GCA_039818625.1 Pseudomonadota bacterium | reverse complement strand
ATTGGACGGGCCGATCGCGAGCATCACGGAAAGACCGATGGCGGACCACACGGAGTAGCGGCCGCCAACCCAGTCCCAAAATCCAAAAACTCTGTCGGCCGCGATGCCAAAGTCTGCGACTTTCTCAAGATTCGTGGAAATGGCGGCGAAATGCGCCCCCACAGCCTTCGATCCGAGCGCGCCTTCAAGCCACGCCCGCGCTGAATGCGCATTCGTCATCGTCTCCTGCGTCGTGAAAGTCTTGGACGCGACGAGAAACAGCGTCGTCGCAGGGTCAAGAGACTTCAGTGTATCGTGGACATGCGCGCCATCCACATTGGAGACGAAGTGGCAGCGCGGTCCATCATGGTAGGGCGCGAGCGCCTGCACCACCATTGCGGGTCCAAGATCAGAGCCTCCGATACCGATATTGACCACATCGGTGAACCGCGCACCGCCTTCAGCAGAGATCGCACCGGAGCGCACGCCCTCGGCAAAGGCCCCCATGCGGTTCAACACGTCGTGGACATCGGCCATCACCGCATGACCATTGACAGAAATATCCGCACCTTCTGGCGCGCGCAGGGCCGTGTGAAGCACCGCCCGCCCCTCCGTCTCATTGATCGCGTGTCCGGAAAACATGGCATCACGCCGCTCTTCGACCTGGCGCTCTTCGGCAAGCCCCACCAGCGCCGCCATAACGGCGTCGTCGACTTTGTTCTTCGAGTAATCGAACAAAAACGGCCCAGCATTCAGCGAAAAGCGGTCAAACCGCTCGGCATCGGCCTCAAACATCTGTCTCAAGGTCTTATCAGACATCCCGGCCGCAAGAGCCGTCAATCTTTTCGCCGCATCGGTGTTTTTCATCTCAGGTGTCCGCCGTCCAAACTGTCGATTTCGCAGGTCATGTTAACCACATCCGGGCCTTGCATTTCCGGTTGCATACGCAGTTGTCTACAACATATATGCGTCACTTGCATCGCGAGGTCAGAGTTGGTACGCCGTTTAACGAACCAAAAGCCAAGGCACTCAATGAAAAAAACGCGCGGCAAAGCGGATACGGAGTTGGTCAGGCAACAGAACCGCTCTCTGGTGCTGGAAGCCTTGCGAAAACACGGTGCGCTGGCAAGCATTGAACTTGGTGAAAAGACGGGCCTGAGTCCCGCAACCATCTCGGCAATCACCAATGATATGATTGCCGAACGCCTCATCGAAAATGATGAGGAAGAGACCGCGCGCCACCGTCTGGTCCAGCGCGGCAGGCCGAAAATCAAGCTTAAGCTTGCAGCTTCAGCCGCCATCATTGTCGGAATACGCCTCACGCACAATACTGTCGCCCTGTTGCTGACCGATTTTTCCGGCGACGTTAAGGTTCGCCAGACCATCGACATTGAAACGAGCGATATGAGCGCCGATGCGTTCAGTCAAATGCTGGTGGAGCGCACCAAAGCTTTTCTGAACGACAACGATGTGGACCCGTCGCGCGTCTCAATTGCAAGCATCGCATGCCAGGGCTCTGTGGACGCCACCAGAGGCGAAATCATCTGGAGCCCCGCCTTTTCCGCGCGAAACATCAAAATCGCCGAGCCTCTGGAACGCGCGTTTGATTTCCCCTGCATCGTGGCAAATGACACCAATGCGATTGCCCACGCCCTTCATGTGGAAGATGAAACGCTGTCGGGTTCTTTTGCCGTGCTTTATCTCGGATCAGGCATCGGCCTCGGCCTCTTCGTCAACAACATGCTGATTGAGGGCACCAATGGCTCCACGTCCGAATTCGGTCACATGCTGTTTGAGCCCAATGGCGCACTGTGCCGCTGCGGACGAAGGGGCTGTATCGAGGCCTATGGCGCGGACTTTGGAATTGCACGCAGCGCCAATCGCGCCCTGAAAGACTTAAACCCCGCGGATATCAGTCCAACGCTGGCAGACATGGAAATGTTGGCAGAGGCAGCCCGTGGTGGTGACGCGGAGTCCCTCGCCGCATTCGAAAGAGCGGGAACGGCCATCGGTGTCGGCCTTGCAAATCTCGTTTTGATCGTCAATCCGCAGCGCATTCTCTTCACAGGTCCGGGCATCACCCATTTTGACCTTATGAGGGAATCGCTCTGCGAGGCGGTCACACATGCCAAGCGCGCAGAAAATGGGCTTGACATCACGGTCCTTGACGATGATCGCGACCTCATAGAAGTCGGGCTTTTGAGTCTCGCGTTTACCCGGCTTGATCAGGAGATCTTCGCAAAGCGCGTGACCGTGCAGGAAATGGCAAGCCGCCACGGTCTGATCGGCGCCTGATCAGCGCGCCTCACGCCGCACTACGATAGCGACAATCCCCGGATTTCCTTAATGAGTTTGCGTTTGATGGCATCGGCAAACGCGTCGTAGTCATCTGCGATCTCAATGAAACTACCCGGTCCGCCAATGACGTGATTCTCAAAATAGTGGTGCAGAAACGGCACCTCATTGAGGATCGGCAACCCATTCACCGTTATGCCCTGACGCACCGCGTGGTCCCTCGCCTGCTGGATCGGCACACCACGCGACCAGGTGCTCGTACCATCTGCCTGCATGTCGATGACCTGCCGCTCGGCCCAAAACGGAGCTGCTTGATGGAGCTCAACGGCGAAGGCGATGGCGCTGCCAATCGCCGTCACCCCTTCCGCAGTCATGCGGGGCGCGGTGATCATCTGATCAGCGACGATATAAGCATCCTCCGCATCGCCAATCGCTGTCCACGGGATCGCCACCTCTTGAACATCCGGTCCGGACCATTGGATAACAGTAAGGCCGACCCGCCCCTCCGGCCCGCCTTTGATGGCCTCAATCACTTCAGGTGACAGAAGCGCATTGGCAATACCCCTCGTTTGAAGGCGATACTCCGCGCTGTTCACGCTGTAGGAACAGTCGATAGCAATGACGATGTTGACGTCCGTCCGCACGCTCTGTGAGCGAAGCGGCGACTGTGACGATGAGCCAACCAGAACGGACAGACTGAGGACCCCGGCCATGACCGAGTGCGTTGCGACCTTAAGGAATGACGGAGCCCGCACAGCTCACCTCCTGTTTCGCGCCCCAACATGTCGTGCATTCGAGCGCATCCTAGCGCGGAGTAACGCCTCGCAATCGTTCGGAACGACGGCGCAGCAATTCCACAGTCGTCAAAAGCGCAATCGAAATGATCACCAGAACCGTCGCGACGGCGAGGATTGTTGGCGATATCTGCTCCCGCAAGCCGGAGAACATCTGACGCGGGATCGTGCGCTGTTCCACGTCGGCGACGAACAGCATAACGACCACTTCATCGAGCGACGTGATGAACGCGAACAGCGCGCCGGAAATCATACCCGGCAGAATGAGCGGCATGATGACCTTGAAAAAGGTCGTGGTCGGCGGAGCGCCAAGGCTCGCCGCCGCGCGGATAAGGCTCGTGTCAAAGCTCACAAGCGTGGCCGTGACCGTGATGATCACAAACGGAATGCCGAGCGTCGCATGAGCAAGGATCACGCCGGTATAGGTCTTCGCAAGGCCCATGTCGGAGTAGAAGAAAAACATGCCCGTCGCCGTGATGACGAGAGGCACGATCATCGGGGAAATCAGAAGGCCCGTGATGAACGAGCGCGCTGGCATCTCGGGTCGCGACAGGCCGAGGGCCGCGAGTGTTCCAAGAACCGTTGCAATCAGCGTCGCAATGGTCGCTATGAAAAACGAGTTCCGTGTGGCCCTCAGCCACTGACCATTGTTCCAGGCATCCGAAAGCCACGCCCAGGAAAATGGCGCATCGGGTGCGGCCATCCCGTTTTTGAAGATGTCCTCATACCACCGCGTCGAATAGGCTGCCGGATCAAAGGCGAGCATACCTTCGGTGAAGGTGAAGTAGGGTTCCGCATTGAACGACAACGGAATGATGATGAGAATCGGTGCGATCAGGAAGATGAAGATCGCGCCACAAATCACCCGGAACGTATAATACCAGGTCTTTTCAAGCGGTGATGCATATGCCGGAAGCGCCATGGTCCCTCACCCGAACTTCAAGTTATCAATGCCGACCAGCCTGTTATAGAGCCAGTATAAGATTAGTACCCCGGCCAGCAGAATTGCACCGAGTGCGGCCGCCAAACTCCAGTTGAGCGATTTTTGCATATGGAACGCAATGATATTGGAGATCAGCTGACCATCCTGTCCACCGACCAAAGCGGGCGTGATGTAATACCCGATTGCCAGGATGAAGACGAGCAATGTACCAGCTGCAATGCCCGGCACCGTCTGCGGGAAATAAATCCGGCGGAATGCTGTCAATTGATCGGCCCCGAGCGAGCGTGCCGCTCGCATGTAACTCGGCGGGATCGTTTTCATCACCGAATAAAGCGGCAACACCATAAATGGCAGCAGGATGTGCGTCATCGCAACGATGGTGCCCGTCTGATTGTAGATCATCTGTACGCGCCCATCATCCGAGATGAAGCCGACGGTCACGAGGATATCGTTGACGATGCCTTCAGTTTGCAAAAGCGCAATCCACGAGGTCGTCCGCACCAGGAGCGATGTCCAGAACGGCAGAAGCACGAGAATCATCAAGAGGTTTGAGGTGCGAAGCGGCAAGACTGATAGCAGATAGGAAATCGGAAACGCCAGCAGGAGACAGAGGACGGTTATGACGAGCGACAGCCACAGGGTGCGCAAAAAGAGCTTCACGTAAATCTGACGGGTCTCATCCTGCATGACGATGTCGCCGCTCTCGTTTATCGTGCGATCCACGGCGGCGAGATAAAATCCGGGGGTGTAATCGGACGAAACCCGCTTCATCGCGGCCCAAACCTTCGGATCGGACCACTTCTTGTTCAGTGCCAGAACTGAGTCTTTGTAAGGTGCCTCAATGCGTTTCGCCTTGCGGGCAGCGCTCATGAACAGGGAGCGCGTGCCAGAAAAGTCATAGTTGATGCGTGTCGCAGCCCTACCAATCGTACGGTTCGCCCGCGCCTCAGTGAGATCCTGAACGAACATTTCAAACATCGCTTCATCCGGCAGACCGTCGGGCGAAGCGGATTGATCCCACTCCAGAAGAGCGGCGGCCGTATTGGGCAGCGCTGCGCCAAAGGCATCATTGTTGATGCTGCGCGTCAGCATTTGCCCGATTGGCAGAATGAAAGACACAAGAATGAACAAGACAAGAGGAGCTGTCAGCATAAACGCTCTGAGCCGCGAGCGCCGCAGCGATTGCGCGAGCTTCTTTTTCAGCGGCACGCCGTCTGCGGTCGTAAGCTCCGGCTTTGCCTGCAAGCTGCGTTCGCTCATCGCGATGTCTGCCATACCGCCCGCCTTTTCTCAGCCCTTAAGAAAGGTGTGGCAAAGGGGCATGACACCCCTTTGCCATATCGTCAAATTAGCCAGCGAGCCAAGCGTTGAAGCGCTCGTTCAGCTCATCCTGATTGTCGGCCCAGAACTCGAAGTTGTTCTGCGTCGCGTTTTTCAGGTTTTCAGGAGCCGTTGGCATTTGCGGACCCATGTTGATGTCTTTGTTG
>JBCBTO010000143.1:0-5563 GCA_039818625.1 Pseudomonadota bacterium | reverse complement strand
CGCTGAGATCAACCGCGTCCGCGATGTGGTCAGCGAACCGCTGCCGGGTGAAATCCGCCTGCAGTGGTGGCGCGATGTCCTGACAAGCGGCGGAGACACCGACGCGGTGGGCCATCCGGTCGCGGGAGAACTTGTTAAGGTGATGAAAACCCACGCCTTGCCAAAGGACGCCTTTGACAAGATCCTGCTTGCGCGCGCATCCGATCTCTATGATGACCCGATCAGCACGTGGACGGATTTCGAAGGCTATGCTGGCGAAACGGGATCGCTCATCGTGCTGCTCGCTGCCCTTATCTGCGGTGCCAATCACGACCGGGCGCTTGCTGACGCATGCGGCCATGCTGGCATCGCGATCAGGCTGTCGGACCTGATGCGGTCTTTCGCTCGGGATGCCGCAAAGGGCAAGGTTTTCTGGCCCGAAGAAGAGTTGGCCCGGCACGGCGCCGATCGATCTAAAATCATCAGGGGTGAAACCCATGGCGGATTGGACAATGCACTCAAGGCGGTGGTCGCAAAGGCCCGCGATCACGCGGCAAAGGCGCACGCGGCGGTTTCTCATCTGCCACAGGGCACGAAAGCGGCATTTTTGCCGCTCGCTCTGGTCGAGGCGTATGCCGCGAAATTCGAAATGATGGCCGCTGACCCGTTCAAAAGGCCGCCGACGCTCTCTCAGCTGAGGGTTCAGTGGCTCCTCTGGCGCGCGCGATGAAATGCGCCGCTACTCGGCAGCCTCAAGCACCTCAGCCGCGAGCCAGTCGTGCGTGTCTGTGAGGGCGCGGGCGGAAAGAGCGCGTTTCTTCGCAAGCGACTTTTCTTTGCCGCGCAACCGTTTGCCCGTCTCAGGTTTTGGAATGTCGATGCCGGGAAACAGTCCAAAATTTACATTCATAGGCTGGAACGAGCGTTTTCCCGGTGCTTCGTCATGGGCTAGGTGTCCGCCGGTAATGTGTGCAAGAAGTGCACCGAACGCGGTGGTTTGCGGTGGGGGGCTCGGAGCCACACCGATGCGTTCTTCCGCAATGAAACGTCCGCACAGAAGCCCAATTGCGGCTGATTCCACATAGCCCTCGCAGCCTGTGATCTGCCCTGCAAACCGGATGCGGGCGTCTGACTTCAGCCGCAAGGTTGCGTCGAGAAGCTTCGGGGAGTTGAGGAATGTGTTACGATGCAAGCCCCCAAGACGGGCAAACTCAGCGCTTTCAAGCCCGGGAATCATGCGGAATATGTCGGCCTGCGCGCCATATTTGAGCTTCGTCTGGAAGCCCACCATGTTGTAAAGCGTGCCGAGGGCGTTGTCCTGTCGCAGCTGGACGACCGCATAGGGTTTGACATCAGGGTGGTGGCGATTGGTGAGACCCATCGGCTTCATCGGCCCATGGCGCAGCGTCTCGCGTCCGCGTGCTGCCATGACCTCAATGGGAAGACATCCATCGAAATAAGGCGTGTTTTCTTCCCACTCCTTGAAATCAGTGGTGTCGCCCGCGATCAAGGCATCAATGAAGGCGTGATATTCCTCTTCGTCCAAGGGGCAATTGATATAATCCGCGTCCGTCCCGCCCGGTCCAACCTTGTCATACCGGGACTGGAACCAAGCCACATCCATGTTGATGCTGTCCGTGTGGACAATCGGTGCGATCGCATCGAAGAACGCAAGCGCGTCCTCTTCCGTCTTCGAGCGAATGAAAGACGCAAGCGCGTCGGAGGTGAGGGGACCCGTTGCGATCAAAACGTTGCCCCACGCGTCGAGTGGCACGTCGAGAACCTCACCCCGGTCGACGGTGATGCGCGGGTGGCTGACGAGCGCAGCGGTCACGGCATTTGAAAATCCATCGCGGTCGACGGCGAGCGCACCGCCGGCAGGGACCTGATTGTCATCGGCGCATGACATGATGAGCGAGCCCGCGAGCCGCATTTCTGCATGCAAAACGCCAACGGCATTTGTCTCGCTGTCATCGGATCGGAAGGAGTTCGAGCAAACGAGTTCTGCCAAACCATCGGTTTTGTGGGCAGCTGTATCTCGCTCAGGGCGCATCTCATGGAGGATGACCGGCACGTCGCGTCTTGCGAGCTGCCAGGCGGCTTCACTTCCGGCAAGTCCGCCGCCGATGATGTGCACTGGTTTATGGGCTGTCATGATGGCCGGACGCTATCGCCATTTGAAAGAGGCTGCAATCCCAAAAAGAAATCGCCCGCCGGGGGAGGAGGATCCGGCGGGCGCTTTACTCTAAGGCAAACTGGGAGGAGGATGTTTGCCTTACTAACGTGACCGTTTGGGAGGAGGATAACAGTCACGTATTCCAAAAACGCGGTGCAGTTGCGTGCGCGCTGCTGTTGAATAGATATTTAGCAACTTCTGGTGTTTTGTGCAGTGCAAAAAAAGTATGTCAGACCTGCAAATGCGTCATGGCTAGAGCGCTTGATCTGCAAAAAACACACATCACTCAACAAATATGTAATCATGAACGCGTCAAATTAGTCTTAACAATCATTCCGCCGCATCGATCTTCGTAACCGGGCGTCTGCTCATGACTTCGCTTAGGAATCGCCCGGTATAAGACCGGGGCTGAGCCATCACATCTTCAGGTGTGCCGGTCGCCACGATTTCGCCGCCGCCGTCACCTCCCTCCGGCCCGAGATCGATAATCCAGTCGGCTGTTTTGATCACTTCCAGATTGTGTTCGATGACGATGACGCTGTTGCCCGTGTCCACCAGCTCATGCAGCACATCGAGCAACTTTGCCACATCGTGGAAATGCAGGCCCGTCGTGGGTTCATCCAAAAGATAGAGCGTGCGCCCGGTAGCCCGTTTTGAGAGCTCCTTTGCAAGTTTCACCCGCTGAGCCTCGCCGCCAGAAAGGGTTGTCGCCTGCTGACCGATTTTGATGTAGCCGAGACCTACCCGTTTCAAGGTCACCAGTTTGTCGCGCACCACGGGGAAAGCGGAGAAGAACTCGACACCCTCATCGACCGTCATGTCGAGCACATCCGCGATGGACTTGCCTTTGAACTGCACTTCCAGTGTCTCGCGATTGTAGCGTTTGCCGTTGCATTGCTCGCAGGTGACATAAACATCCGGCAGGAAATGCATCTCGATCTTGATGACGCCATCACCCTGACAGGCCTCACACCGGCCACCCTTCACGTTGAACGAAAAACGACCGGGCGCGTAGCCGCGCGCCTTCGCTTCCGGCAGGCTCGCAAACCATTCCCGAATGGGTGTGAACGCCCCCGTATAGGTAGCTGGATTGGAGCGGGGTGTGCGCCCGATCGGGGATTGGTCGATGTCGATGACCTTGTCGAGAAACTCAAGCCCGTCGATGCGGTCATGCGGGGCGGGATTGTCGCGCGCGCCATTGAGCCGGCGAGCGACCGCCTTGTAAAGCGTATCGAGGAGAAGGGTCGACTTGCCACCACCTGAGACGCCGGTCACGCATGTGAAAAGACCGAGCGGGACATCAACGCTCACGTTTTTCAGGTTGTTGCCGGTGGCGCCGACCACCTTGATCTGGCGTTTTTTTGTTGGTTTGCGGCGGGAGGCCGGTGTTGCGATGTTCTTCGCCCCGCTGAGATATTGCCCGGTAAGCGACTTGGGATTGGCCATCACCTCCGCGGGCGTGCCGCAGGCGACGACTTCGCCCCCGTGGACGCCAGCGCCGGGGCCCACGTCAACCACATAGTCTGCGGTCAATACGGCATCTTCGTCATGTTCCACGACAACAACCGTGTTGCCGAGATCGCGCAGATGTTTGAGTGTTTGCAAAAGCCTGTCATTGTCCCGCTGATGGAGGCCAATCGATGGTTCGTCGAGCACGTAAAGCACACCCGTCAGCCCGGAGCCGATTTGCGATGCGAGCCGGATGCGCTGGCTTTCTCCACCTGACAACGTGCCTGAGTTCCGTGATAAGGTCAGATATTCGAGACCCACATCATTGAGGAATTTCAAACGGTCGCGAATTTCTTTCAAAATTCTGACGGCGATTGCGTTTTGCTTGTCGTTAAGCCGCGCGGGCAGGTCTTCAAACCATGCGCCAGCCTTCTTGATCGACATCTCCGACACCTCGCCGATGTGCAGATCATCGATTTTGACACATAAGGCCTCTGGCTTCAGGCGATACCCGTTGCAAGCGGTACACGGTGTCGCCGACATGAACTTTTCTATCTCTTCCCGCGACCAGGACGATTCCGTTTCGCGCCAGCGGCGCTCCAGATTGTTAACCACGCCTTCAAACGGTTTTTTGGTCTTATAAGTCCGCAAACCGTCGTCATAGGTGAACGTGATGGTGTTTTCGGTACCGTGCAAAACAGCGTCTTGCACTTTTTTGGGCAAATCCTGAAACGGTGTCGACATTTTGCCGCCGAGATGCCGACAAATCGCTTGCAGTGTTTGCTGATAGTAGTCGACGTCGACTTTGACCAGGGCGCAATTGCCCCCTTGGCCATGGACAGGCTTGGGTCCGGGACGACCAGATCAGCGTCGACGCGGCGTTCCGTGCCAAGCCCGTCGCATTTCGGGCAGGCTCCGAATGGGTTGTTGAAGGAAAAGAGGCGCGGCTCCACTTCCGGCAACGTGAAACCCGACACCGGACACGCGAATTTCTCGGAAAATGTTATGCGCTCATGGGTCTCATTCTTCGACTTGTTGGCCGATCCGCCTGACGTCTTGTCAGTCGGCAGCGGCTTGTCGGCGAATTCCGCAACGGCGAGCCCCTCGGCAAGGCCGAGCGCAGTCTCAAGTGAATCCGCAAGCCGTGTTGCCATATCATCGCGGATGATCACCCGGTCGACGACCACATCGATGTCATGTTTGAATTTCTTGTCGAGGGCTGGCGCTTCGGCGATCTCGTAAAATTCGCCATCGATTTTCACCCGCTGAAAGCCCTTTTTCATGAACTCCGCGAGTTCTTTGCGGTATTCGCCCTTTCGCCCGCGCACGACGGGTGCGAGCAGATAGAGCCGGGCTCCCTCTTCAAGCGCCATCAGCCTGTCCACCATCTGGCTCACAGTTTGGCTTTCAATCGGAAGTCCGGTCGCGGGCGAATAGGGAACGCCGACGCGCGCGAACAGAAGCCGCATGTAGTCGTAGATTTCCGTAACGGTCGCGACGGTGGAGCGGGGATTTTTCGACGTGGTCTTCTGTTCGATGGAAATAGCGGGAGAAAGACCGTCGATCTGGTCGACATCCGGCTTTTGCATCATCTCTAGAAACTGGCGCGCATAGGCCGACAGGCTTTCCACATAGCGGCGCTGACCTTCGGCATAAATGGTATCGAAAGCGAGCGACGATTTGCCCGATCCCGAAAGCCCGGTCATCACCACGAGACGATCGCGCGGGATTTCAAGGTCAACATTCTTCAGATTGTGTTCGCGTGCGCCCTTAACCGAGATGACACGCGTCTTGTCGTCCGCAAAAGTAGCCACAGGGTTTCCTTGTATTTGCTCGTCATGCTCTGTTTTAAGTCACGTCCCGGTTTTGTCGATAGACAACTGGACATGACACCAAAATCCGCCCCGGCCCATGTCGGCAACTGATGATCCGTGGAGAACTACGCGTATATGGCGATGC
>JBCBTO010000142.1:0-5564 GCA_039818625.1 Pseudomonadota bacterium | reverse complement strand
GTGTAAAAGATCGCCGAAAGGCTCCATAGAACCTACTTAATTAGATCGTTTCTGGATTGCTTACGCAAAACTCGAAGCTCATCGTGTCTGATACCGCATGGACTGCTACAGCGCTAGGCGGGCCGCATGACAATTTTGCGACATTATTTGTTCACAGGACCCTGTTTAACCGAGCGAGTGTCGTTTGCCGCCTACCGTAGGGTTAACACAAACTTTCAATCCATTAAGAAAATTAAATGAAGTTTTGCGCTAAACTTCATCATTACGTTGGATTTATCTCAACATCCGTTTGGTATTGTAAACGATAAAGCAAACGATTGGGCAGGTGGCAAATGCTTAGTACGTTTAAGAACCGTGATGAAATATTGTCGACTTTGAAGAGCGCGACGGCCAAAGAAGCGTCGTCCGAGCAACTTTTTGATCTCGTCTTTGAACTCTTTGTTGCGTCGTCTGATACGGCATCAAAAGAACAGCGCGACATGTGTGAAGATGTGCTCACGCAACTTATCTCTTATGTCGAGCTCGAAGCGCGTCGGCGTATTTCCGATAAACTGGCCATCCTTGATGCTGCGCCGCGCCGTATCATCCAGTGCCTTGCGATTGAAAACATCTACGTGGCACAGCCGGTACTGACGCATTCGCCGGTCTTGCAGGATGAAGATCTTTTGATGGTCGCCCGACTTTGTGGACCACAGCACCTCGAAGCGATTGCCGAGCGCAAGACGGTGAGCTGTGGCGTGACCAACGAGCTGATGCGGCTTGGTAATGTTCACGTCTGGGAGCGCCTTGCGGGCAACTCGGGTGCCGCCCTGACGGACAAATCGATCGCGTTTCTCGTCAATCGCGCCCGCGAAAACACAAAAATCCAGTTGGGCCTCATCGACCGCCCGGATCTCTCGGAAAACAGCCTCAAGCAACTCGTATCCGAAGCGGGCGAAAGCGTGCGCCAGTATTTAGCGGATAAGGGTCGCCAGGACCTGCTCGTCCATCTCGATCAGGCGAAAGCGGCAGCCTATAAGCGCGTTCTTTCGACATCATCCGTGCTGGGTTTTGAATATGAAACCGCCTACCGCTCCATTCTTCAACTGGAAGAAAAACGCGCCCTCAACCACCAGGACCTTTTAACCGCTGCGGGAATCGATGATTTTCCAACGGTTTGCTGTGTGTTCGCGCGGCTTACGAACCTTAATCTGGAAGAAGCCGTCCACTGGTTGTCGCGCCGCGAGGTGGACCCGGCCATGGTCGCACTCAAGGCCATCGATGTGCGCCGCGACATCGTGGAGGCGGTTCTGCGGACCGGTCCATGGCGGCGTATTCTCACGCCACAGGCCCGCAACCGTGCCCTTCGTACTTTCGACCAGCTGGAAAAAGATGTCGCGATGCGGATCTTCAAGTCCCGCAACACAAATCTATCCCATCAGGCTGGCGCGGCCTGACCGCGGCACCCACACGCTTAAGATGACAAAGCCCGTGCCTTCCCGGCGCGGGCTTTTCCTATTCCAAACCGCGACGCTGAATTATGCCTCCGCCGTGTTGAAATGGCCCGCCAAATCATATAAAGATATATTTATATGATTTCGATGGCTTCGGCGAGGACACTTTGGACGCCCGCGTAAACCTGCCCTTCGAGGATTTGCTGACCCGGTTGAAAGCGGCGAGCGAGGCGACGCGCCTCCGGCTTCTCGCCCTTCTCACCCAGTGCGAACTCACCGTCAGCGATCTGACAACCATTCTGGGCCAAAGCCAGCCGCGCATCTCCCGGCATTTGAAGCTTTTGTCCGACGCGGGGATCATAGAGCGCTATCCGGAGGGCGCGTGGGTCTATTATCGCCTCAAGGATACCGGCCCCGGCGCGTCGCTCATTGCAAATCTGCTCAGCGATCTCGATAAAAGCGATCCTCAACTGTTGCGCGACCGGGAACGGCTCGATGAGGTGCGCACCACCCATGCACGGCTTGCAAATGACTATTTCGACGCGACAGCCCGCGAGTGGGACGATGTGCGTGGGCGGCATGTGCCGGAAGACGCAGTCGAGGCTGCGATGCTTTCCATGTTCGACGGCGAGATGTTTAAAAATCATCTTGATGTCGGGACCGGCACCGGGCGGATGATCGAACTTTTTAACGACCGTACGGAACGCTCCGTCGGCATCGACGCCAATCCGCGTATGCTGTCGATCGCGCGCAACAAGCTCGCCAACCACGTCGGGCAAGTTCAGGTGCGCCAGGCCGATGTCTACAACCTCGCCTTTCAAGGGGCGGTGATCGGCCCGGTCTACGACCTCGTCACGATCCATCAGGTGCTCCACTATCTCGATGATCCGGCCCTTGCACTGCGGGAAGTTTCCCGCGTGACAGCGCCCGGTGGCAAATGGATCATCGTCGATTTTGCACCTCATACCCTTGAGTTCATGCGCGTTGATTATGCACACCGGCGGCTCGGATTTTCCGATGAGCAGATGGTGAGCTGGCTCGATGCGGTCGGCATGACAGCCCTTAAGAGCGAAAAACTGGAGCCGGAGACCGTGTCCGGCGAAGACCTGACCGTCACCGTGTGGACGGCGGTCAAACCCTGATTTTGTGGAGTAAAATGATGTCAGAAAAGCATTTCAACAGACACCGGCTCGGTGTCGACAATCCAGACATTCGGGTGTCGTTTGAGTTTTTTCCACCCCACAGCGACGAGCAGAATGAGGTTTTGTGGACCTCGATTGAACGCCTCGCACCACTTGAGCCGTCTTTCGTTTCCGTCACATACGGGGCGGGCGGGTCAACCCGCGCCCGCACCCACAAAACGGTTGCCCGCATTGTGAACGAAGCGGGGCTGAGGGCGGCTGCACATCTCACATGCGTCGGCGCGACCCGGCGTGAGCTCGATGCAGTGCTCGATGACTATCAAGCAGCGGGCGTGACCGATATCGTCGCTCTGCGCGGGGATCCGCCGGAAGGGCTCGATGCGAAATACCGCCCCCATCCGGGTGGGTACAAGCTCACCGCCGATCTTGTCGAGGCGATCAAGAAACGCGGCACATTCGACGTCGCCGTTTCGGCTTATCCGGAAAAGCATCCCCAAAGCCCAGACATTTGGGCGGATATCGAGTTTTTGAAGCGCAAGGTCGACGCCGGTGCTGATCGCGCAATCACGCAATTCTTCTTCGATAATGACGCATTTGAAGCGTATCTGGAGCGGGTGCGGCGCTCGGGGATCACAATCCCGATCATTCCGGGCATCGTGCCGGTCCATAACTTCAAGCAGATTTCCAATTTCGCAAAGCGATGCGGCACCCATGTGCCGTCATGGTTGCGGAACCGGTTCGCAGGCCTTGAGAAGGACCCAACAACACGGCAACTGGTCGCGGCAGCCGTCGCCGCCGAGCAAGTGCTCGATCTTGTCGATCGCGGGATCACCGATTTTCATTTCTACACGATGAACCGCGCAGAACTGGTTTATGCCATTTGCCATATGTTGGGTGTGCGAGCGCCGGACATCACGCGCAACGCAGCTTAACGCGGTTTCCAGCCGTCTTCGCTCAAAACGTTTGTTGGCGCTGAGAAAACGAAAAAGCCGGGCACTCCTCCGCCGCCCGGCTTTTCAATCTTGTATGAACAGTTTTCAGTTTCAGGGTCTGAGCCTAGCTCAAATTATGCCCGCCACGATTGCCGCTACAAAAACAAATGCCGCACACGTAACGAGGGTGCCTAAAGAACGAACCATGGTTGCCTCCTCTAACCCCCGATCTCCCTAACCTTTGGAGCTTCTGACAGACAAGCGCTACCGGAAGTCCAATGAGCAAAAAGTATGAGCGGAAAAAATCAGATTGTCGAACAAAAAATATGTTGCGACGCATCAAAAACGAAAAGCACGTGAGTAAAGCTCGTCTTTTTTCTCACCAATACTCAAGTATAATTCGCGTTATGAGACATGCAGGCTCATTTATGCAAAGTGGACAAACAGCGAATCTTGAAAGCACTTTTAGGTATTTGTGAGTGTTGAAATTATATTGAGCCAATCATTCGAAAGTATAATCCGCAATCAATGGTTAAGCATATCAGCTTATCCATAAGGCCTGGGTCATTTTTTGTGTCTACCGGGTGGATGCAATGTCGTTTGCGAAAATTTTGGACGGGGCAATCGAGCGTTTGGAGGACGAAAGTCTTGCATCGCTGATCATTGCCGTGTGCCAGAGCGCGACAGAACATGGTCTGGACGATGGGGAAACTGAAAAACGCTTCATCAAAGTCATGGGTTTTCTTCTCGGCATCGCAAGCGATGATATCCGCAAGGATGTCGGCCAAGTGATTGAAGAGATGCATTATCTTCCAAATGATGTGAAGCTCATGTTTGCGTGCGACGATATCGAAATCGCAGCGCCTTTTCTCGCACCGGGCTGCGTGCTCTCCACGGAAAACTATATTCACATCGCGAAGGAAGCGACAAAGGCGCACCGGCTGCTCCTGGCCGAACATACAGACCTTAAACCTGAGGTCGTGCATGAGCTTCTGCGTCACGGTGAGGTCGATGTTGTGCACGCCGTCACACGAAACGAGCAGATCGCGGTTTTCTACGAATATGACGACAGCTTCGAGGAAAAGGAAAACGAGTTCGATTTCTTCTTCGACGCCGGTGTGGCGGGCGGCGAGGACGATCTCCAGAAGCATGTTACCAATGCACTTGATGCGGTTTTGGTGAACATGGCGCAGTCAAGCCGCCTTGCCGATCTCATTGAGGCCATCAGCAAAAACGCGCAGTTGCCGAAGCAAACCGTAAAATCGCTGTTTTCCAAACGCGAGGCTGAACCTTTCAGCATCCTGTGCAAGGGCCTCGGCATCGGCGAAGACGCGTTCAAAACCATTGCGCAGTTCCGGTGCCGCCGGCTCGGTCAGCTTGAACGACTGGCCGACCAAGTCAGCGAGGCTTACGGGGAAATCGACAAAGAGTATGCCGATGCCATGGTGAGCGATCTGCAAAGGCAAAGCGGTTTCCAGTCTCGCGCCAGCTAGATCACTTTTCAATTGACAACAGAGATGTTGACCGCGATGCATGACGCCCATCGAAGGAGGGTTCATCCATGCGTTTTGACGGAACAGAAAGCTATATCAGCGACAAGGATTTGTCCGTCGCTGTTAATGCCGCAATCGCTTTGGAGCGCCCGCTTCTCGTCAAAGGCGAGCCCGGGACCGGCAAGACGGAGCTCGCGAAACAAGTGGCACGTGCGCTCGGCTGCGACCTCCTCGAATGGCACATCAAGTCGACCACCAAAGCGCAACAAGGTCTTTACGAATATGATGCCGTCTCGCGCCTGCGTGACAGTCAACTCGGTGATGGGCGCGTCAACGACGTCAAAAACTACATCAAGCAGGGCAAATTGTGGGATGCATTTTCGGCCGACGAGAAAGTGGTCCTGTTGATCGATGAAATCGACAAGGCCGATATCGAGTTTCCGAACGACCTTTTGCAGGAACTCGATAAGATGGAGTTCTTTGTCTATGAGACCGGTGAGACCATTACCGCCAAAACGCGGCCCATCGTCATCATCACGTCCAACAATGAAAAGGAATTGCCGG
>JBCBTO010000141.1:0-5662 GCA_039818625.1 Pseudomonadota bacterium | reverse complement strand
AAAAGCTGTTCTACGATTTCTTCAAGCAGTATCGCGGGCATTCGATTTCTGACACCCTGGTTGTTGGATCTCCCTATGGTGCGGGCAGTGAGGGGTCGGCGCTGGTTTATCTTGACGGTGTGACCAAGGCGACCGCTAGTGTGCGCATCGCCCATGAAAGCGTGCTCGCTGCGACCTTGGCCGTTGCGCGCGAGAAAATGCAGGGCGTGTCCACCGGCCCACCCGCTTATCCCAATCTTGAATACAAAGAAAATCTCAATTGGCAAAAGCTCGTTGAGCAAGGCATCGCAAAGCGCAAAGTCGTCTTGAACCGCGATGTTGACGATGCTTTTGAAGGGACGATCTGGGAAGATGACGACCCGGAGGCGACGGATGAGCCCGACGCGCCCTATCTCGATTTGTGGGTGATTGATCTCGGCCCCCCGTCCATCGCCGAAGCCGTGCTGGATGCGGACAGTCTCGAGGAGTTGCGCGCATTTCAGACAATTTCCACGAATGACGAACCCATTCTCCTCGTTGAGACAGGCCGGCATGGGCTTGTCTCGGAAGACTTTGTGCGCAACACCGCGCCGGATTGGATCTCCGCTGAACAAAGCGGGCTGCCGGTCGCCATGCGCGATGCCGATTTGTTCGTTGAGTTAAGCGACACGGTCCCGCCTGAACTGCAAGATGGCGTCGCCATGATCTTGCGCACCGACCGAAGGCTTGGCTTTGATCCGGCGAAT
This sequence comes from Pseudomonadota bacterium, assembly GCA_039818625.1. Taxonomy (GTDB): domain Bacteria; phylum Pseudomonadota; class Alphaproteobacteria; order Rhizobiales; family JACESI01; genus JBCBTO01. Next base: position 4,937 of record JBCBTO010000141.1, on the reverse strand, counting down.
GACTGGACGCTCAATGTGCTGGCCGTGCGCGAACACGGTGTTTTCCAGCCCGAGATTGGCAGTGTCACTTTGAGTGTTGAACACAAAACCGATGAACGGTTTTTCGTGCGCGAGAAGACGGTCGAGCCCATGCCCGCCTGGCGGGAAGCGATACACAATCGGCAGGGAGATCTGATCGCAGCGTCATTCTTACTCGTCGGCCTGTCGGGCATGCTGTTTTTCCGCAACGGGTCGCTCGCGACATCCACTGTCTTCACACCACTTCGCCTTGGGATCCTTGCGCTCGTGGTTGCGTTCGTCGGTTGGTGGGGGCAGGGGCAACTTTCCATTGTCACCGTGCTCGGCGTCATCCGAACGGCGGTCGACGGTGGCACGTTCGCCTTCCTGCTTTACGATCCGTTTTCGCTCCTCATATGGGCTTTCGCCATCATCGGCTTTGTCGTTTGGGGACGAGCGCTCTTTTGCGGTTGGCTATGTCCTTTCGGTGCACTTCAGGAGTTTGCCCATCATCTCGGCAGACTGCTAAGGCTTCCGCAATGGCAGATCACCGGCATATGGGATGACCGATTGAAGTTGTTGAAATACGGTCTGCTCGCCGGACTCGTCGTCACGGTTTTTGTGGCACCCGGAAGCGTCGATAAGGTAGCGGAGATCGAGCCCTTTAAGACGGCGATCACCGTTTATTTCGTTCGCGAATGGTATTACGTCGCCTACGCCGTCGCCTGGCTGGCACTGGGCATGGTTTTCTTCAAGGGTTTCTGCCGTTATGTCTGCCCACTCGGCGCGATCATGGCGCTCGGCGGTTTGCTGCGGGGACGCAACTGGATCGAACGCCGGGTGGAATGCGGTAGCCCGTGCCAATTATGCAAGGTCAAATGCAGCTACGGTGCGATCAAGAAAAGCGGAGCCGTCTCTTATTCAGAGTGTTTTGGGTGTCTCGACTGCGTGACGATCCACAATGATCGCGAGAAATGCGTGCCGTCCATCCTGGCCGAACGTAAGGGCAAGGCTTTGGTGACGGCATGATCTCACGGCGGCGTTTCATTCAGATTTCCGCAGCCGCTGCGATCGTCGGCAAAGCCAATACCGCGCACGCGCGCACACATCGCTGGCGTGGCCGTGCTCTCGGAGCGGATTGCGAGATTGCTTTTCACGGCAACGGTGCGTTGTTCAGTCGGCTCCTCGCCAAAGTGCAAACCGTTTTAAGCTCTGTCGAGCGGCATTTCAGCCTCTATGATCCGCAGTCGAGCCTCGCGCGCTTGAACAAATCGGGAGAAGCTTCTGAGAAAGAACATCTTTTCCAAAATCTGCTTGACCGGACTGATCGCCTGCATGACCAAACGCGGGGCGTATTTGACCCGACGGTTCAAACCCTCTGGCGGGCGATTGAGCACGGCGAGGATGAATGCGCCGCCCGCAATCTGATCGGCTGGAGCCGCATTCATCGCGATCAGTCGAGGATTACGCTTGGCACAGGGCAAGCGCTCACCTTTAATGGCATTGCGCAGGGCTACGCGACGGATTTGATCCGAGATGTGTTCAACGAAGCCGGTGTTGAGCGCACACTCATCAACATCGGTGAATATGCGGCAATCGGCGAGGGCTGGCGGCTTGCAGTCGAAGACCCGACCCACGGACATGTCGCTGCAATCAGCGTGAATGATGCGGCGGTTGCCACGTCAAGTCCGGGAGCATTGCTGCTGACGCCCAACGAAACCCACATCATGCATCCAAAAACAGGACGCGCCCCCCTTTGGTCGACGGTTACGGTTGAAGCAGCAAATGCGACGAAGGCCGATGCTCTGTCTACCACATTTTGCCATATGAGCGCTGAAGATATCGCCGAGGTTAAAGCCAAGGACCGTTCGATTCGGCGGGTGTTGGTCATTGATTGTGCGGGCGACCTTGCAACGATTTAAGGCGACCGGGTCTATCGCGTCGGCGGTGTGAAATTCACGCCATATTTTTCAAAGATTGCTTTGATACGCCCATCATCGAGAGCATAGCGCACCGCGTCATCGACAGCATAGGCAAGGGGGCGGTATCGGAAGTTCACCGCAAGGCCAATGGTCCATTTGCTCTTTGCAAAACCGGGCAGGGGCGGCTCGTGGACGGCGCTTTTGTCCGTCAATCCGTATTCAAGTTCGCTCCGCGGCCCCATGGCCGCCGGCACTGCCCCTGACGCCAGTGCTTTCATGGCCTCCTGAGTGGTCGTGTGGCGGGTCACCTTCTGGCTCAACTGCCCGCCCGCGAAACTTGAGAGATAAAAGTCTGAGATGGAGTCGTTTTCAACCGCCACCGGATCAAACCGGAAATAGGCGGGCACCGGCGGTGTTTCGTTATAGGTCTTCTGGTCATAGGCGATCGCAATGCTCTCGTTGTGATACTGGCCGGTGAACACCACCTGCTCGACGCGACAGGCAAATTCGCTGTCATAGGGAACGCGCATCATGATGTTGGAAACGCGCCCCCCGATGAGCGGACCCTTCCAAACATAGTTGCGCAGGTCCGCGTCGAGATTTTCCCCCGAGGCGATGAAATTGAAACGCGCCTTGACGCCGAGATCGGCGGCAATCAGATGACCGATATCGACATCAATCCCGCGCGCCTTCCCCTTTTCCTTGAAGGAATAAGGTGGGAAGTCCTCGTAGACCGCGATTTCAATGAAACCACGGTCTTGTATGACGTCCAATTCTTGGCCGACGATATCGCGACCGACATTTTGCGGCTTTTGACCCGGTGTGAAGTCGGCACAGCGGGCGAGCGCCGACTGTGTGGTGAAAAAGGCTGCCACGAGAGCAGCCAGACCAAGTGTCCATCCGCGTGTTGTCACCACGTGCCGAACCTCAAATGGTTGGTTATTGCGCTGCCGACAACCCAATTGTCAGCGTTTCCGCCGCCAGTTTATAGGACGCGCTGGTGCCGTCAATTTGTCGGCTTGCGCGAAATGCCACGCTGTCAGCGACTGGCGCACCGGAGCCGGTCTCGATCGTGACCGCAATGTCGGCGAGCTCTTTCACAATAGCCTCCGTCTCTGGCTGATTGTCGCCCGCTGTCGACCAGTTTGCCAGAAGATCCCGCACTTCCTTAAGCCGATCGTTATGGTCATCGAGCGCGCCTTCGTCGGGCCGCGTTTCTACATAGGTGCGTATTGCCCAGGACGCCTTTTGTCCAAGAAGATCCCCAAAGGCGGGCATTTTCGTAGTGCCGTTTTGCGTATAGCCATGCACAAACCGTTCGACCCACCACTCATCGCCATCGATCTCGGCTTCGAGATAGCGAAGATCGGGAGCAAGGCCGCCGGATACGGCACCAAGACCATGACATCGCGCGCAATTCTGGTTGTAGCCCGACGCGCCGATATCGATCGCTGCCTGCCATGTGGCCTCACCGACCTTTTCGGCCCGATAAGGATTTTCCTCAAGCCATTCCTCGCCGACGTCCGGAAGGGCATCCGTGTTGACCGGTTGCGGCGCGACGTCCCCGTGTCCGTGGGCGATCGCAGTTGCTGTTAACAGTCCAATCAGTGTGATAAGTGCGTGCGACTTTGCAAAACGCATGAAATCCTCCCGATAATGCTGAGCGCAGTGTGCGAGAAACTATGGCACAAGCTGTTTTCCCGGGAAGTGTACTTTCGTGCCACGGTGTGGTTTTGACCGTAAAACCCTGTACTTAAGTGCAATTTCGAAGGCTCTTCAGCTGCTGTTACCGTAGTCGCGGAGGATGTCATGAGGCTGTTTTTATCGATCATCGTCGCCGTGTTTGCGGTGTCTGCGGTCCGCGCAGACGTCGCAGTCGATATGACATTTCTGAAGCAGATCGTACCCGCGCCACCTGTCCTTTCTAACCTCGACCCGGCACCGGATGACCTCGGGGTTGCTGGCGCGCGACTTGGTCTGGAAGACAACGCAACCACTGGTTCCTTCATGGGACATCGATATGAGCTTAACGAGGTTGTTGTCGACGACGGAGAGGACGTGATTGTAGCGGCGGCAAAAGCACTCGGGACGTCGAAATTTTTGATCCTGGATGCGCCCGCCGACACAATTTCAAAGATTGCCAACATGCCGGAAGCGCGCGATGCGCTTTTGTTCAACGCCAGTTCGGGCGCTCGATCGCTACGCAGTGAGGCGTGCCGCGCAAATCTCTTTCACACCCTGCCGTCGGATCAGATGCGCACGGACGCTTTGATGCAGTTTTTTGTCAAAAAGCGTTGGTCAGACCTCACCCTCATCTCGGGCAGTCACCCGTCTGACAAATCCTATGCGGCAGCGCTTGAAACATCGGCTGTGAAGTTTGGGCTTAAGATCAGCGAGCGCGCTGAATGGGTTTTTGATGCTGATATGCGCCGCAATGCCGCACAGGAGGTGCCGCTCTTCACCCAGAAGTTGGGCGACTACGATGCACTCTTGATTGCCGATGAAATCCACGATTTTGGGCGTTATGTGCTTTACAACACATGGCGTGCCCGTCCGGTTGCGGGCTCCGAAGGGCTTCAGGCCGTCGCCTGGTCCGCTGTTGTCGAACAGTGGGGGGCGGCACAGCTGCAAAACCGGTTCGAGAAACTGGCCGCGCGGGACATGCGCCCGAAAGATTATGCCGCATGGGCAGCGGTTCGCTCCATCGGCGAAGCGGTCACTCGCCTCAATATTGCGGACCCCGCCGCGCTCAGGGCCTATCTGGTCTCTGACGAGTTTGAACTCGCGGGCTTCAAAGGACGCAAAATGAGCTTTCGGGCATGGAACGGCCAATTGCGCCAACCGATCCCGCTCGTTCATCCTCGAGCTCTTGTCACGTTGGCACCGCTTGAGGGGTTTTTGCACCAGACCACCGAGCTCGACACGCTCGGCATTGATGAACCGGAAAGCACATGCACTGCGTTTAAAGGATAGATGATGAAAAAGCTGCTTGTCCTCTCAACCTTTCTGACCGCCGTC
>JBCBTO010000140.1:0-5686 GCA_039818625.1 Pseudomonadota bacterium | reverse complement strand
GTGGTTTTTTGTCGCGCTGGAAAAGCTGCCGCTCCGGGATGACGAGGTGAACGCGGGCCGCCTTGATGCGATTGATCGCGGATATCGTGCGGGCAAGCTCGCCCTCCAAAGCCCGAACGTGATTGATGTTCTGAACGAACGAGGTGGTGCCGAGCGTATCCTGCTTGTCGAAAATTTCGTACCCGACGGAGCCGCTGATCGGCAGGCCCTCGCCCGCAAGCGCCATGCGGGTGCGCAAAATTCTGTCTTGGGGTATGAGGATTGTCGCGCCATTGTTGCGCAGCAGATACTCAATGCCCTGACTTTCCAGCGATTCAACGACTGCGGTTGAATCTTCAAATGTGAGGTCAGTGTAAAGGGGCGCCATGGGCGGCTGCGAAACGCGCAGTGTCACGAACGCGAAAAAACCGATCAGGAGAGCGGTCACCACCGCCATGGCTCCGATACGGGCCGGTCCAAGTCTTTGTATTGTTTGTAAAACGCTGTCCACAGATCGCCACCATCAACTCAGTCACGGCAGGTGTCGAAAGACGATCGCCCCGTTTTCTTGCCCAGCCACTCGGCAAGAATTTCCCAGTGTATGGTAAACAAGCGATTAACAATCTGTGATGTGGGGCGGATTTCGCGCTACTGACGCAAAAACAGGCCAAACGCGAAAGACGGCTGACAGAATGCCAACCGTCTAAAAGACGTCGAAATTTCGCTTAATAAGCTTTCGAAGGCTTACGGGCGATAATCCTGAACGCGCGTCGCGCGCAAACCGGCCAAGCCATGCTGGTCGATCGATTGTTGCCAGGATAGGAACTCTTCCACCGTCAACGTGTATCTTTGACAGGCCTCTTCCAGGCTCAAAAGTCCACCGCGCACAGCGGCGACCACTTCGGCCTTGCGACGTATAACCCAGCGACGTGTTGTTGCTGGCGGAAGATCGGCAACCGTTAGCGGGCTGCCGTCAGGCCCAATGACGTATTTGACGCGCGGGCGCACATACTCGGTCATCACTTACTCTCACACTAAAACTGTCTGACCAGATGTGAGGACCATACCCGCAGGGATTTAAAAATTAACTAAGTCGACCGCAAGAATTTAGTAACAAATGGAATTTGTTGGAGAAACGCCCAAGAGGCGTTATTGCGCCGGTTGATCGGTATCGGATGACGCAAGCACGGTCGCATTCACCGAACTGACGGCATTAAGCGGAATGGTCGCCGAACCGATGCGAAGATTGGGAACCGCGCCTGAGAAGTCCACGCCGTCAACCACGCCGCTGATTGCGGTCGATACATCAACGAAATTGCCATTGGCATCACTCGCCTCAACCGTGATTGAGAACGCCTGGCCATCATTGAACTGCTGACCGTTGTTGCCGATCCCATCCCAGATGAAGCTGTTGTTTCCCGCTTGCAGCGCCTGATTTGTCTGAAAGACGACATTGCCGAAGTCATCGCGCAGAGTAATTTGCGCGTCGCTCGCAAAATTGCTGGCATTGAGGTTATAGGCAGCCTGCCCGTTGTTGAGGGTCGTCTGCGCGCCTTCGGCGGTGACCGTGGCACCGATATAGCTCACGACGCTCGCCGCATTCTGGCTTTCGATGGAGGACAGGATGCTCTCAAGGTTGCTGTTGGATTGAATGGTCTGCTCAAGCTCGGAGAACTGGACAAGCTGCTGCGTGAAGGTTTCCGTATCGACCGGTGAGGTTGGGTCCTGATTTTGAATTTGCGCTACGAGCAGTTCAAGGAAAGTGTCAAAGTTTTCAACGAGCTGTCCGTTACTGACAACGCTGTTTGACGGCTCCGGGGCCGTCGAGGGAACGGGTACCGTTGACGGTGCGGGGAAAATTGAAGGGGTATCTACCATGGATTATACCTCAATGTTCAGCGTACCCGGCGCGAACCGGGCGTAAATGGACTGGACCACCGTCGCGTCGATGGTGGGATCGACATCATTGACAAGGACGGGATCTGTTGATGCGGCTTCGTCGCCAAGCGTCTCAGATGAGCCAGCATGATCAGTGTTGTCACCGTTGTTTGCGGTGTCGCCGCTAAAGGCATTGCCGTTGCCTTGCGCGCCGTTGTCTTTCAGCGACAAATCAACACCTTCCGAAGACAGTCGGATACCGGATTGCTGGAGCGCGCGCTCCAGAACCCGAACGTCTCTTTGGAGGAGTTCCAGCGTTTCAGCCCGCTCAACCACGATGCGTGTGTTGACCGAACCGTCTTCAGCCGTGGAAAGGCGAACATCAACGCGACCGAGTTCTGCTGGATTGAGCTGAACGCGCAGCTGTTCCTGCCCTGCCTGGATGGCGCGGGTGAGATGAACTGTCAGTTGCGGCAGCGTTTCATCCGCAATTACGTGGGCTGGCAGTTGGAGTGTCCCGGTCGCAGCAGCAGTGGCCGGTGCGGGAGTTGTCGGCAAGGGTTGTGCGGTCTGCTGCGCGATCGGCTGATTCAGAGGCTGCGGTGTTGTGTCGCCACCGCCCGCTTGCGTCAGTAGACTTGCCAGTTGCTGGGCCCCGGTCAGGGATTGGTTGGCCGGCCCCTGCCCACCCGAATGAGCGCCTGATTGCCCGTTCGATTGATCACCGCTTAAAAAATTGAGAGCGAAGGGGGAGCCGTCTGATGATGCTGCGGTCGTTCCCGTTGATACTCCTGAAGCACCATTTGACGATGGATTTGCCTGTTGGTTTGTCAGTCCCGGATCAACAGTCCCGGCGAGCGAGGCAGGACGCTGCGCCCCGGCATTGAGAGCTGCGACATTCGCCAACTGGCCCGCCGACAGATTGGCGGCTTGTCCAGCCCGCTGATCAAAACCAAATTGGCCGGAATTCGCCTGGTCGCCAGAGGCCGCCGTCAAAAGACCAGCGACCTGCGCCTGTGGCGGGGCACCGCGATCACCACCACCCTCACCCGTGGCACCTGCTGGCGGCGTGGACGGGTTCGTACCGGGCGCGGCAACCGGTGGAACACCCGTTTGAGGAGCACCAGATGATAGCTGCCCCAGAGGGCCCACTGGCTGAGTTGCGAAACCTGAGGTGCTCGATGGTTGGGAGACTGCTCCACTCACCTGACCCAATGGATCTGCAAAGGCGGTCGCAAGGGTCGTTGTTTCAACAGGCAGGCCCCCCTGCAGAGCGCCATCGACGGGCGCGTCTTGAGGTTCTTGTTCTACAAGCTCTTGTTCTGGCGCGGATGCCGCATCGCCTTCGACTGGCGTGACGGCTTCGAGGTTTTGCGCCAGCGATCCATCGCCTGAAACGCTCGTCAACAGCGACGTCAGAATGTTGTCGGCACCCTCGCCTGTCGACTGCTCGGCCACGTTCGCATCTGCGGCAGGAGTATCACTATCAACGCCCGTTCCGCTTGTACCCGTATTCAAAAGGGCGCTGAACGGGTTGTCGCCGGAATCAGAGGTCAGGCCCGACGCGGCAGCACCGCCGGTCGGATCGCCAGTTGCCTGCAGAGCGATGGCCGGAGCCTGAATTGAAACGAACTGTGTCACGCTTACTCGCCTTTACGCGTACTTTTCCGCCAGAAGCACAGCAAAGCGCGGGCCAGTTTGATATGGAAAATTTAATGCCTATATTTCAATCTCTTAAGGGATTTTACGTCCTACCACGCTGCGTGTGCTCCATCTCCGGTCGGGCAAAATCTGCCCGCTCGGCAAAAACATCCCGACATTTCGTCGCCGCTGGAGGCAATTGACCGGATTGGCGGGCGGGCGTAAAACCCGATTAAATAACCGAAAGACGTGAGAAATGCTGAACAGTCTCGGCCTGCCGAAGCGCCCGGAAGAAACCCGCGTGGTTGTCGCCATGTCGGGCGGCGTCGATTCGTCCGTCGTTGCCGGCATGATGCGCGAAGAAGGTTATGAGACCATCGGCATCACGCTTCAGCTTTATGATCATGGCGCAGCGGTGCAGAAAAAGGGTGCCTGCTGCGCGGGCCAGGACATTCACGATGCCCGCCGGGTGGCGGAAAGCCTCGACATCCCCCATTACGTGCTCGACTATGAGAGCCGGTTTCGGGAATCAGTGATCGATGAATTCGCCGACAGTTACCTGCGCGGAGAAACGCCCGTGCCGTGCATTTCCTGCAATCAGACGGTCAAGTTCAAAGATCTTCTGGAAACCGCGCGCGATCTCGGCGCGGATGCGCTCGTGACCGGCCACTATATCCGCTCGCGTCTCGTGGACGCTAAGGCAGGTCGCTATGGCTTTTTCCGTCCGCGCGATTTGTCCCGCGACCAAAGCTATTTCCTGATCGCGACCACGCAGGAGCAGCTCGATTATCTGCGCTTTCCGCTTGGCGATTTGACGAAGCCCGAGACCCGGGACCTGGCGCATCGTTATGGGCTGATCGTGGCGGAAAAGCCGGACAGCCAAGACATCTGCTTCGTGCCGAATGGCAAATATGCGGATATCATAACGAAATTGCGCCCGGATGCGGCAAGGCCCGGCGACATCATCCATCTCGACGGTCGGGTGCTCGGGCAACATGACGGGATTGTTCATTACACCATCGGCCAGCGGCGCGGTCTACGCGTTGCAACGGGCGATCCGCTCTACGTGGTAAAGCTCGATCCGGCGCATAACGCCGTGATTGTCGGGCCGCAGGACGCGCTTGTGACGCACACGGTTTCCTTGCGGGAGGTGAACTGGCTCGGGGATGGGCCGGTGAACGCTTACACGGCGTCAAAGCCGCTTTCGATCTTCGCGAAAGTGCGCTCCACGCGCCCGCCGACCGCAGCCCATCTTTATGAAGAGGACGGCGTGGTGAAGGTGACGCTCACGCGCGGCGAGGCGGGCGTCTCGCCCGGCCAGGCCTGCGTGTTTTACGAGAGCGATGGGGACGAAAGCCGTGTTCTCGGCGGTGGCTGGATCGACCGGGCGGAGAAAACGCCGGAAATCGAAGCGCAAATGACGACTCTCATCGCGCTTTCCGCCTGATCCCATGCGCATTGGCATCGACTGGGGCGGCACCAAGCTCGAAATCATCGCGCTCGGTGACGACGGTAAGACGCTTTTGCGCACCCGGCGCGACACCCCCCGCGGAGATTATGCCGGATGTGTTCGTGCAGCCCGCGATCTCGTGCTTGAAACAGAGCGGGCGCTCGGCACGACGGGCACCGTCGGCATCGGCATTCCAGGCACGCTCTCGCCTGTGACGGGCCTTGTAAAGAACGCCAATTCCACATGGCTCAATGGCAAACCACTCCTCCAGGATATGGAGGTCGCACTTGGTCGCGAGGTCCACATTCAAAATGACGCAAACTGTTTTGCAGTGTCCGAGGCGGTCGATGGTGCAGGCTTTGACCATCGCGTCGTCGTGGGCGTTATCATTGGGACGGGCTGCGGCGCGGGCATTGCCATCGACGGGAAGGCTTTGAAAGGTGCGCAAGGCATTGCGGGCGAATTCGGCCACACGCCCCTCGCCCCGATGACAGCGGAGGAATTTCCCGGCAATGCCTGCTGGTGCGGGCGGCGCGGATGTCTGGAGACTTACATCTCCGGCACCGGTTTCGAACGCGATTATGAGATGCGGGTGGGCCTGCCGGTGAGTTTCAAAGCGGCGGACATTCTGGCGCTCGATGACGACGCTGCGCGCACAACCTACACCGCCTATGTCGACCGGCTCGCGCGCGGACTTGCGACACTCATCAATATCATCGATCCGGATGTGATCGTGCT
>JBCBTO010000139.1:0-5733 GCA_039818625.1 Pseudomonadota bacterium | reverse complement strand
GCAGCCTTCCTGACCAAAGCCATGGCGTTTACCGGCATTCCGAGCAGTCTCGCGACCTGGATCGGTGATCTCGGATTGTCGTCCACTGGCCTTTTGATCGCGCTGACGATCTTCTTCATCATTCTTGGCTGTTTTCTTGATGGTATTTCGGTCGTCGTGCTCACAACAGCGGTCATCGTGCCGATGGTCGAAGTCGTTGGCATCGACCGTATCTGGTTTGGAATCTTCCTCGTTCTCGTCGTCGAGATGTCTCAGATCACGCCGCCAGTGGGTTTCAATCTCTTCGTGCTTCAAGGGATAACGGGCGCCAATATTCTACAGATTGCGCGCACGGCCATACCGTTCTTTTTCCTGCTGGTTGTCGGCGTGGTGTTGATCAGTATTTTCCCTGATATCGTGATGTTCCTGCCGGAGCAGATGAACCGCTGATCCGCTTTTACGAGCAAAATCAGATCTTTATCTCTGATCTTGGCGTTTCCTAAGTCATTCCTCTTCCCCGCCTGCGATTAGGCTAAACAAAACGTTGCACTGGGTGCTCACTTTCGTCCCTCAGTGGCAACGAATTGAAGACCACACTCATAGAGTGTTCCTTTATTTTTCTTCCATATAGTTTCGGTTGTAGTGGGTTGTGTGGGGCAACAAGCTGTCACTTCAGACGCAATAAGGCCGCAACCCGCCGAGCGGACAGGGGATGTTCATGAGTATTTCCAGCGCACAGCAGCAGGATCTGGCGTGTGAGGCGGTTGACGCCGTCGATCCAACATATCTTCCAGATATTGAGCTTTACCGAACGGCGCAGGCTCGCAAGCCGGGTGGGCAAGTTTTCACCTCAACGGAGTGGGATGACGCTCTGGGCGCCTTGGCGCAACAGTACAAGGCGTTCGAGAAAGATGACATCGCTCTCGCCGTCTTTGCCGCCTATGTCGCGCGTTTGTCGGAAAGTGGCGACGCCGTGCTCGCCGTTCAGTTCTCCCGCCAGACCGTTGGTGCACCGTCCTTCATCGCATTTGATGTGGCGCTCGCACCCGATATGACGTTTGACGATTTCCTGGGGCAGGTTGTGCGCCAGCGGGTCGTCAAGGAAATGCGGGTATCCGCCCGCGCCGAGGGTTTCCTGGCAAGCCCGATGCCGCTTGCCTTTACATTCGGTGCAACAAAGGCTGATGAAGTTGATGCGGATATTCATCTGATCGCCGGACAAACGGGCGTCTTGTCATTTGTGCAAGCTAACACCTTGGAACTCAATGCGGTCTCGCTGGTGGCTGAGCGCATGTCGGCTTTGACCCGCAGCGTTCTGAACGATCCCGAAAAACCGCTCGTCCACCATGACATCATGTCGGCCCGTGAACGTAGGCTCGTTGTTCAGACATGGAATGCGACCGATGTCGACTATGGTTATGATGGCGGTCTCGTCGGCATGTTTGAACGTCAGGCTCACGAGACGCCGGACCAACCCGCCGTCATCTTCAAGGACGATGTGCTTTCTTTCGCCGAGTTCAACGCTCGCGTAAACCGTCTTGCCCGCTATCTGCGGTCGAAAGGCGTCGGTAAAGACCGCTTTGTCTGTCTTTGCATGGAGCGCTCGTTCGAACTCGTCATCGGTCTTTGGGCGACCCTCAAAGCCGGCGGGGCTTACGTGCCGCTTAACACCGAAGACCCTGCAAGCCGTATGTCGGAGATCATTGAAGACTGCCGCCCGAAAGTCGTTCTCACGCAGGAGCACATCCGCGAACGCATTGAAAGCGACCACGCCGAGATCCTGGTATTGCCCGAGGGTGGCGATTTCCAACCTGAGGATGATGGCAGCGATCTTGAAATCGAAATTGGACGCTCGGATCTTGCCTATATGATCTATACGTCCGGCTCAACAGGCAAGCCGAAGGGCGTCGTCGTCGAACACGAGGCGATCCACAATCGCGTTGTCTGGATGCATGAGGAATACGGTCTCACGCCAGAAGACCGCGTTTTGCAGAAGACACCTTACACTTTCGATGTGTCCGTCTGGGAATTCCTGTGGTCCTTTGCGTATGGTTCCGCGCTTGTCGTGGCCGAGCCGGGTGGTCATATGGCAATCGGTTATCTTTATCACCTCATCAAGACACAGAACGTGACGCATCTGCACTTTGTGCCGTCAGTCATGCGCCTGTTTTTGATGGCGCCGAGGCTGGATGAATTGAAGATCAAGAAGCTCTTCTGTTCCGGTGAAGCGCTGCCGTTCGATCTCGTGCAGATATACTATGGCAAAGCGAACGCCGAAGCGGAGGTTCACAACCTCTACGGGCCTACGGAGGCAGCCGTCGATGTAAGCTATTGGGAATGTCCGCGCAATCCGGACCGTAAGACGATCCCGATCGGCAAGCCAGTCACGAACACGGGGCTCTACATCCTCGATGAGTTCGACCGGCCCGTTCCGGTCGGTGTGCCCGGCGAACTGCACATTGGTGGCGTTCAACTCGCGCGTGGCTACTGGGCGCGGGAAGACCTCACCGTAGAACGCTTTATCCCATGCCCGGTGGACGATGCGCCCCATGACAGGCTCTACCGCACCGGCGATCTCGCGTATTTTGAGCCGGACGGCAACATCATGTATCTCGGCCGCAATGATTTTCAGGTGAAAATCAACGGTGTGCGTATGGAACTCGGTGAAATCGAAGCGGCCATTCGTGACCAGGGTGGAGTGCGCGATGTGGTCGTGCTGGCTGAAGAGGAAGCCGGGAACAAGGTTCTCGTTGCCTATGTCGTTTCAGACAGGCCGGGGACTGACACAGCGGATGCGTTGAAAGACGGCGTGAAAGAGCGTTGTCCGGTATACTACGTACCTCGCGATATCCGGTTCCTGCAATCGATGCCGCTCACTGTTTCCGGTAAGATCAATCGCAAACAACTTGCTGATTTACCAAGGCTTTAAGGCGATATTGGATCAGGTGAATGGGTCGTGTTGGTCTAGAAAACCACGCGACCTTTTTGGTGATGCTTACGAAAATTCTTCAACCTAGGCTAAGACTTTGTTTACCGTAAAACGACCAGTATGCATGTAACCTAGGGGTAAGTTATTGGGATTTGTGGGCGATGCGTTTTTCCTTCGGTCTTTCGACTGGGCAGGAACGGTCAACCGGTGAGATAAAGCCGGAAGACGAAGGCATCGTGCTTCCTGCTCAGCCAGACCATGCCGTGTCCGCATCTTTGATGTCTCAACCCGCAATGTCTGGTGATGCATCCGATCAACGGCTCGCGCAGGTCACAAACTCCATCAACGAGATTGGGTCAGAGATTGCCGATGTTGCGGGTATCATCGGTGACGTGACGATATCAAGCCAGTCGACGGCGATGGTGTTCCGCGAGCTGTTAAGTGAGACCGGCGAGATGCGGTCGACGAACAATTCGATCAACGCGTCCATGGCAAAGGTGGGTGAGGTTTTCGATCAACTCACGAGCAGTATTGAACGCTCCAAAGGTGTCATCGAAGCGGGTATTTCCGACCGCGACAATATTTCCGCCGTCTCCGACAACATCTCGGAAAAACTCTCGAACTTGCAAGTCGCTCTCGAACGGGTTGGCGATGTGGCGGGCGCGATCGACGCGATTGCCAAGCAAACCAACCTGCTCGCGCTCAACGCAACAATTGAGGCCGCACGGGCCGGCGAAGCGGGCAAGGGGTTTGCCGTCGTGGCCGGTGAAGTCAAGGCGCTTGCAAGCCAGACGAGCGATGCGACGGCGAACATCAACGCAACGCTTGAACAGCTCATTTCGGAGTCCCAAAGCCTGATTGCTGAAAGTGACCGCATCGGCACATATGCCGCTGGTTTCAAAGAAACAACGGATGCAATCGGCGCCCTGGTTTCGTCCAACGACAGCAACGCGGCTCAGCTTCAGGTGCTATCCAAGGACATTGACCGGGATGTACAGGTCATTGACTCGTCCTGCACGAAGTTCATCGACCGGTTTTCTGATATGGACAAAGCCATACAGCAAACGGTGGAGGTGACAAAAGGGTGCGAAGGACGACTGTCCGATCTCGTCATTAAAAGCGATGAACTGGTCGGTTTTTCAGCAACCGAGCTCGCGCAGACGAAAGATACCCATTACATCACCCTCATTCGCGATCTTGCAGACCGCGTCAGCGACATGTTCGAGGATGAGATCGACCAGGGTTTGACGTCGCTCGACGCTGTGTCCAGCCACGACTACACGTCGATTGCGAGGACCAATCCGGAGCAGTTTGACTGTGCCGTCACGCCGGTTGTTGAAAAGCTGTTTCCAAGTCTCTTTCAGGACGTCCACGATGACGATCCTGCCATCGCGTTTTGTGTCTATACGGATGTCAACGGCTACATTCCGATCAGCCAGCGCGAATATTCGAAGCCACAGGGCAGCGATCCGATCTGGAACATGACGAATTGCCGAAACAAGCGGTTTTTCAACAATCCAACTGAAATGCGTTCGGCGACGAATACGAAACCGTTCATCTTGGTCACCTACCGTCGCGATATGGGCGGTGGCAACTTCGCGCTTATGAAAGTGGTTGCAGCGCCTGTTTTCGTGAAGGGCAGGCACTGCGGCGCGGTGCGGATCGCCTACACGATCTAGTCGGTTTTCATGATCACGGCGCCGGTCTCGATCAAGGCATCGATCCCCGCTTGATCATATCCCATCTCGGACAGGATTTCCGGCGCGTGCTGACCGAGGAGTGGTGCGGGCGTGCGAACGCCACCCGGTGTTTTCGAGAATTTGACCGGAAGGCCGATGGAATGGGTTGGGCCTGCTTCGGGGTGATCTGTTACCGGAACCATGTCGCGGGCGATTGTGTGCGGATCGGCGTGCATGTCCTTGATACTGGAGACCGGGCCTGCCGGAAAGCCGCCCCTTGCGAGAAGGGTGAGCCAGTGTTCTGACGGGTGATCGCGGAAGATCGCATTGAGTTCCTCTTCCAGCTCTGAGCGATATTCCATGCGGTCAGCGTTTGTGACAAAACGCGGATCTTGCTTTAAATGCGCCGCATCGATGAGATCTGCGAGGCGTTCCCAGTTTGCCTGGTTCGCCGCACCAAGAGTGATCCAGCCGTCGGCGGTCTTGAAGGCCTGATAAGGCGCGTTCAGGGGATGGGCCGAGCCCATGGGTCCTGGAGACGTGTCAGTTGCAAAGGCGATCGCCGATTGCCAATACGTGTGGGTAATCGCCGCTTCGTAAAGCGAGGTGTCGACCATTTGCCCTTCGCCCGTTCGAGCGCGGTGGTTGAGTGCGGCGCAGACGCCCATGGCACCCAAGATGCCCGCCGTCGTGTCCGAGACCGGCGCGCCAACCTTGACGGGTGGGCGGCCCGGACCTTCACCGGTGATCGTCATGAGGCCCGCCATACCCTGGGCGATGAGATCGAAGCCGCCGCGTTCTGCATAGGGTCCTGTCTGGCCGAAGCCGGATATTGCGACATAGATGAGGCCGGGATTGGCTTCGCGGAGGGTCTCGTAGCCAAGGCCGAGCTTTTCCATCGTGCCTTTTCGGTAGTTCTCGATGACCACATCGGCGTCTGCGAGCAGGTGCTTCAAGATATCGAGACCAGCCTCCGACTTCAGGTTCAGTGCGATGCCGCGTTTGTTGCGGTTCATGATCATGAAGGCCGCGCTCTCGCCGTTCACCTTTGGAGGCACCATGCGGCGCGTATCGTGCACCAGAATCGCCAGCCGCGTGTTGCCGTGGCGCCGCGCGATGGCGGAGAGGGCGTCGCGGAGCTCCGGG
>JBCBTO010000138.1:0-5767 GCA_039818625.1 Pseudomonadota bacterium | reverse complement strand
ATCTAGCGGTTGACGACTCCATCGCGCTGGAACGCGGGGCGGATGTGCGTCTGTTCCTCGACGCCGACCCCCTGAACCCCCTGCGCGGCATGGTCGAATACGCGTCTTATCATGCCGAACCAACCCCTGCGGGTGGTCTTGCCTACAAGGTGGACGTGCGGCTAACGGACGAGGGGCGGCTGCCGCGTATCGGCCACCAGGGCACAGCGCAGCTTTACGGCGACACCGTATCGCTCGGCTTTTTTCTCTTCCGCAGGCCACTCTCCGCCGCCCGCCAGTATCTCGGTATTTAGCATCTGGCAAAGGATGGCTTCGCCGTGATCGCTCCCCAAAATCCGCGCGACGCTGGCCCGGCCGAGGTCACGTTGCCGACATTGCGACAGGATTTGCGGCTCATGCGCGGCGCCGTTGACCTGACCGGCGCCCCGACATGGTTGATCTGTGACCCCGTTCGCCATCGTTATTTTCAGATTGGGCGTCGAGCGTTTTTGCTGTTATGCGAGTGGGGTGCTGGCAACCTGCGCAACATAAAACAACGCTTTGCCGTGCGAAACGATGCCGTCGATGACGCCGAAGTCGAAGCGATCATCCGTTTTCTCCACGCCAACAATCTGACGGAACAGCCGGCTCAGGGCGGTGCGTCCGCTTATCTGGAGCAACGCAAGGGAACGCAAAAGAGCTGGTGGCATCGCCTTGCCCACAACTACCTCTTTTTCCGCGTCCCCCTTGTCAGACCAGACGGTTTTCTGAACGCCACCTATCCGTCGATCGCCTTCGTCTACACCCGAGCATTTTTCGCCTGCATCCTGTTTGCTGCCGTGCTTGGCCTTTATCTCGTCGCGCGCCAATGGGACACGTTCACGACGACGTTTCTGCATTTCTTCTCGCCGAGCGGGTTTGCCGCTTATGGCGTGGCCCTGATCGTCGTGAAAATTCTGCATGAGTTTGCTCACGCCTACACTGCTGTTCGCTACGGGTGTCGCGTTCCCGTCATGGGCGTTGCCTTCATGGTGCTTTTTCCGCTGCTTTACAGCGATGTCACCGATGCATGGCGATTGAAAGATCGCAAACAGCGCCTCGCGATTGATGTTTCCGGCGTTGCAATTGAGCTTACGATCGCGAGCATCGCCACACTCGCCTGGGCTTTTTTGCCCGACGGCCCAGCACGGTCCGCCGCCTTCTTTCTTGCGACCACATCCTGGGTCTTGAGCATTTTCGTGAACCTCAATCCGTTCATGAGATTTGACGGCTACCACATTCTGGCCGATGCCCTCGGCGCACAAAACCTGCAAGCCCGGGGTTTTGCATTCGGCAAATGGTGGCTGCGTGAAGTCCTGTTCAAGCTCGACGAGCCGGTGCCGGAAATCATAACAGCATGGCAACGGGCGGTCCTGATCACATACGCTTATTGCACATGGGTGTACCGCTTTTTCCTGTTCCTCGGCATCGCGCTCCTCATTTATCATTTTGCGTTCAAGGTCTTAGGCGTGTTGCTCGCGTCCATTGAGCTTTTGTTCTTCATTGGTTTGCCGATTTTCAAGGAACTGAAAGAATGGTGGGCGCGTCGAGCGGAGATCATCAAAACAACAAGATCGCGCTGGACCCTGTTGGGTTTCATGGGTGCGCTGATAGTGGTTCTGGTCCCGATTCCCGGCCACCTCGCCTTGCCGGCTCTTATGCAATCGACAAACCTTCTGACGATCTATCCGCCGGCGCCTGCAAAGATCGTGATGTTTGATCTGCGCGATGACGAGCGGGTGGAAAAGGGCACGCCGCTGATCACGTTTCACTCCCGCCAACTCGACCATGAATTGCGTGAGACACGCTTGCGCATCGCCCTCCTTGAGCGCCGCCTCGCACGGCAGGCCGCCGACACCGTAGAGCGGTCCAATCTCGGTATCTATCAAAACGAGCTGGCCGCTGAACGCAACAGGCTTGCATCGATCGATGCTCTCAAGCGCGACTTGCATCTCGCGGCACCTTTTGGCGGTGTGGTGAAGGTTATCGACAAGGCCGTTCAACCGGGTGACATCGTCGGGCGCAACGCCGCTCTTATCCAGCTCGTCGACCCGGATCAGATGGAAATCAAAGCCTTTGTCACGGAGACGGATCTGATGCGATTGAGCGTTGGCAGTCAGGCTGTCTTTGTCCCCGAAGACCCCGCCTTGTCACGGGTCGAGGCGAGACTGGAAGAAGTCGCCGAGGCCGGGGACAGCGCGCTCGCTCTGCCGTATTTTTATTCAACCAACGGTGGTGCTATCGCGGTGGAAGAAAGCGACGGCGAGATGAAACCCGTCGACGCCGTCTATCAAACGACGTTTTCGGTCGGTGAGGGCGGGGGCAGATTTTCACGCGCGCGCTTTGCGTGGAACCATCCATGTGAAGGCTGAAGCGCGCAGCATTGCTCGCCGGATTTTTAACCAAGTTGCGAAAGTTTTACTGAGGGAAATCGGCGTTTGACAATTTTGCGATGAAAAACATGAGCGAGATCATGTTTTTAGCAAAATCACTCGATATTTCTCCATTTAGCCGCATTAGTTAACGCTGCGCTGCAAAATACGCATGCAGCCCGCCCAATTTTTGCCATATTCGGAGCCGATCACGTCGCTGACGTTTTGAAACGGAGCAGGTGGTGCGGCGAGCAGCACAGCTTTGGCCTCCTTGAGGAGGGTGGGACCCAGGCGCATCCGTTTCAATCGGTGATTGTTGTAATTTTTATCGGAAAACCGAAACGGATCCTCGTTTTATGAAAAATCTGACTGTGGTTGCCGCCAGCGCGGCAGCTCTCTCGCTGCTGGCGGTCTCCTTTGAGCCTGCCGGAGCAATCTCGGCCGACACCGATCCGTCGGCCATCTCACTGGCTCCGAAATTTTCACCAACCCGGCACAAATCGTCCGGTTCTGACGATGAAAACACGGACGCTGCGACATCGAAGCGCCCGGCGAAGCGCAAAGCGACTGAAAAGGCTGGCACCGAAGAGGACAAGGCCGACGCAAAAGCGCGTGAGAAAAAGAAACGTTCAGCCAAAAGCTCTGACGACACGTCCGGGTCGAAGAAGACCACAAAGGTGGGTTCCCGCACACTCCAGAAATACGCTTCATTTCAAAAAGCCCATTCCAGGGTCGGGACAAGTTGTTTTCCCGCGCGTTTGCGCACAGTTCTGGCTCGCGTTCATCAGCGCTATGGAACAGCCCCGGTTGTCCAGTCGGGCTACCGCAGCAAGGCTTACAATCGCCGGGTGGGTGGGGCGCGCAAGTCGATGCATGTGAGATGCATGGCTGCGGATATAAAAGTGCCGGGCGTTGGAAAATATGCGCTCGCAAAGTATCTGAAGTCCGTCTCCGGCGTCGGTGGCGTTGGAACCTACGCCTGCAAGAACTTCGTTCATGTGGATGTTGGCCCGCGCCGCACATGGCATTGGCGCTGTCCCTCAAAGCGCCGGAGTTAACGCACTAACGTTGGGTGATTGTCGCAAGCGCCCGGTTCTCCGCCGGTATGCGGATGGCGAGAACAAGGGCATTAAGAATAGTGAAGACAATCGCCACCCATGTGAGCCCCAAGACCATGGGGGCTGCGATGATCTCGGCAATGACCAGCACGTAGTTGGGATGTTTGATGTACTGATAGGGTCCCTTGGCGACGAGGGGCTCATCCAGAATGATAATCTTGGTTGTCCATCGCTCACCAAGGCTCATCAAAATCCAAAGCCGGAAGAGCTGCAACCCGGCATAAATGGCGAGCCACGCCCACGAAATCGCCTGATCAAACCCGAAAACGACAATTGCGAAAATCCAAAGCGCATGGACGGCGACGATCAGCTTGTAATGGTCCGGAGCGTGTTCCTGCGCACCACGGGCGAGAAGACGGTGCGTGTTGCGTTGGGCAATCCAGAGTTCCACCAAACGTTGCGCGATCAAAAATCCGATAAAGAGCAGAGCGGGGGTCATGGCACTAGTCACCGAGAAGCGGAATGGCGGAAAAGGTGAAGCCCGGGCCGAGCGCCATCAAGACGCAAGGTCCGCTGACACCGGAGCGAAGAGCATTGTCCAAAACGAACAGGACGGTGGGTGCGGACATGTTTCCGTACCGGCGCAAGACCTCGCGCTCGTGGTCAAGGCTGCCGCCATCAAGATCAAGCACATGCTCAAGCGCGTCAACGACCTTTGCCCCGCCGGGATGGCAGATGAACCGGTGAACATCGTCTTTTGCCAACGCAAAGCGCGACAGGGCATTGTCGACCGCTGTACCAAGCTCCTTGCGCGCGAATGCCGGAATGGAGCGATCGAAAACAACCCCGAAGCCGTCCGTATCGACATCCCACCCCATGATGGACAAGGTATCGGGCCACGTATGCTCGAAGCCCTGACCGATGCGTGGACCCGCACCGTCGTCTGCGGAAAGGCAACAGGCCGCGGCCCCATCGCCGAACAGCACGCTTGCGATGATATCGGCTTTGGTCAGCCTGTCGGCCCGGAATGACAATGTGCACGCTTCAACGACGACTAGAAGAACGGTGCTGCCCGGTTCGGCCTTTGCCAGGGAGCGTGCGATGGAAAGTCCGCTGACGCCGCCCGCGCATCCAAGACCGAAGACGGGCACCCGCTTCACGTCAGTGCGAAATCCCATATGTTGGAAGGCGCGGGCTTCAAGAGTTGGTGTCGCAATCCCGGTGGATGAGACCGTCACGACGGTGTCGACCTTTGATGCCTCGACGCCAGCATCTTCAAGTGCTGCTTGCGCCGCATCAATGAAAAGCCGTGTCGCGCCTTCAAGATACATCCGGGTGCGGTCCGGCCAGTCGTGGTCTTCGTCGAACCATTCGAGGGGTACGACGGAGTAGCGCTGATCGATGCCTGCCGTATGGAAAGAGGAGGAGAGCCGCGCGAAATCGGGATAGGTTTTCGCGAAGATGTCCTGGGCGCGATGGGCCGCAACATCCTGCGGGATGAGATGGGGCGGCAAAGCGCGCGCAAGACCTTTCATGCGCACGTCAAACGTTCGAAGCGGATTTCCGACGAAGGAGGTCTCTAAGGGGTAAACGGTCACAACACTCAAGCCTGTCTAGGTAAGCTGACAATACAGATATGTTGAGTGAGTGCCACGGCGAGGAAAAAAGGTTTCACGCTTGTGTCATTGGCTTCGCCGCTGCCTGCGAAACCGCGTCGTCGTCTTATGAAATTGTCAATTTCCCCACGCTGCAAACGACGCGTGTATGCGCGCTTTTGGAAGCGGTAGTGAAGGACCGAAGAGAGCCCTTAGTGCCGCGTAAGAGGCTTAGGATTTCGATCCAGAATTAGTCCGGAATCAGCCAGAAGTGGACATATCAACATTGCTCTGGCTTGAACTGTCTATCAGCACGCGAGTTGAAACCGCACAGTCGTAGCTCGATCGACGGATAACAGCTTTGCTGCCTAGTTAGCCCGATTGAATGATAGAGTACCTGATGAATGGTTTATTTAAACTTTCCAAACCACATCACGGGCAAGCTCAGATACCCTGAGGGTGTTACGCTTTATGAGCTCCATGTCCAATTCTCCAGCATCGATCAGCAGATTGGGGAGCACATAGCCTCGACGTGCCAGGATCGCTTTCTTTTCGTTGAAATCCTTAGTCGAGAGTAGGCCGTTCGTTTCTGCATCCACTAACAACAAGTTACCGATTTGACCCACTGTGGATTCCTCGAAACCAAACCCAATACTGGATTGAGGCACTAGATGTTCAATTGTAAGGTCAGCCGCATATCGGCGAAACTGATGACCTTACAATT
>JBCBTO010000137.1:0-5799 GCA_039818625.1 Pseudomonadota bacterium | reverse complement strand
CCTGAACTGCCATCTTCTCAAATGTCAGTTCGAGCCAGTCTTCCGGTCGTTTCTCAGCATCTTTGTTATTTTCAAACAATGCTTTACCCCGACCGATCAGCGCACCGTTGACATGGCTCATGGCGAGGCGGAGCTCGGCTGGCACATCATCGTAAAAGCCTTCAAAGGTCGAAAGCTCTGCGGTGATCGTGCCATCTTCGAGAACGGTGATTTTGCCCTTTAAGGCAGGCGTAATAGAGGGTGTGCCGTAAATCGCAGCCGTGACGTCGTTTGTCTTTTCTTCCAGCAGGAAGGAATCAGCCTGCACTTCGCCCCAACCGCTTACGGTGTAGGTTCCGGGTGTCAATTCGCCTTTGAACGCTTCGCCACCGATGAAACCGTAGCTGACATCCGCCGTCGTATACCCCTTGCGGCGGGAGCGACGTTCATCATCAGCCAGCCAGCGCACCCCGCGCACATCATTCTGGGTGTTTTGCAACGCCTCACGGGCCTCTGCGAGATCAACGCTTTCATCGAGATTCAAAAGGAGAAAATCTTCCTTGCCGCCCGATGGAAGCGCGGTCTCATAAACCGTCTCGAACTCGTCCCTTTTCAGAAAGTACAGTCCGCTGACACGCTCTGTGAATTCCACCCTGCCCCGTTCCCGGTCAAAGCAAAGGTCGGTGAACACATTGTCGTATCGGCGCGGCTCCAGATAGGTGTAGGTCACAACCGCAAGGCCGGTTTCGGCGCGGCAGGTCTCAAGGCGGTGGTACTCATAATTGGCAAGTTCGCGCGCCACGAAGTCTTCCGGCTTCGCTCTTGGGATAAGCCCATCTTTCTCCTCAACCACCACACGCTCAGGCGTCGGCAGCGGCGTGCGGGCTTGATCGCCTTCGCGAACCGGAACCGTCTCTGACGCTGGTGCTTGGTTTTGTGCCACCGGCACCGTCTTTTCATCTTTTTCATCAGGTGAAACAGTGAATTCAACCACCACTTTCAGCGCCTGCGCCTGACGTGCCAGGTCTTGCGCCGCGATGATGAGTGCCTCGATCTTCAGATTTTCAAGCTTGAAATCAGCGATGAGTTCCTGTCCGCGTCCTCTGTTCAGATAAAGGCCAATCTTTTTTCTGTCAGTGTCGGTGAGGTCGCTTGGCAACTCGGCGGCAATGAGGTTTTCCAGGGTCGCTACATAAGCGCGAAACTCTTCGCGGATGACCGTTTCGCGCGCCTTGATGTGGGCGCGCGCCGTGTCTGGCTTCAACGGTAGTTTTTCCGCAAGTGGAAGGGCGACGAAAAGCTCGGGCTTCAGGACAGACCAGACGATATCCGGGTTTTCCAGAACCGGTTTCGAGATCGAAATGACCGTGTCAAAAAGCGTGATCGTGTCGAACACATCGCTCTGCAGCGCGGCCTCATCCACAACGCGTGCATCCACGGTGGGTTCAGCGGCGACATCCAGTCCACTTCCCGATGCGTTGGTATCTTCCCGGTCGGCCTCGGACGCGATCACATTGGCAATCTCATCCGTGGTTGACGCGTCGTCTGCCACTACCTCTTCGCCTGGAGGTGTTTGCGCCTCCGCGATTGCCTCGGGCGGAGCGATCAGGCGGTAAAGCAAATTCAACTCGGTTTCGGCAATGACGCCGGTCACCGTCAGGCCATTGTTGCGTTGAAAGCTGCGAATGGCGGCCCGTGTTTTCCGGCCCGCGATGCCATCTGCCCGGCCCGCTTGATGGCCGAGTTGGTTCAAGAGTGTTTGGAGGGTGAAGACCGCATCGCGCTCACGTTTGGCAATCTGTGCAGCTGTGATGCGAACACCTGAGCTTGCCTGCTGTTCCTGAGCAACAGACACGTTAAAGGGCGCGCCGACAGTCCCTATCAGCGCAGCAAATCCCAAAGCTGCAATTTGCGCTCTGATGGATCGGCCCATCTTTTTCCTCACCTATCAGCCCGCCGCCTAAGTAAAATACCGGTTTCAGGTGAGAAGACAAAGGTGTTTTTTTGCAGTGCACTACACCTCTGCGTGTTTAGGTTAACGACAGGGGCGCGGAGGGCTTCGGGTCCAGGGGCTAATTCTAGAAAGAGTAAGCGGAGAATACGGGGTTGAGATTTTCGTTCCACTCACCGTGATACTTCGCGAGTACTTTTTCGGCGGGTGTTTTGCCACTCACCAGCGTTTCCTGGATCGGCTCCAGATAGACCGTCTCATCGAGGCCCGTCTCGCTCAGGCGCTCCCGGTGCTGCAACCCGGCCCTTGACAGGCTCACGGCCTGTTTTGCCAAATCGAGAACCGTTTGATCCCGGAACGGCGTTTTCAGGGCTGTTGTGGGGACGGCGTCGCGCATCGCCTGCATTTCGTCCGTCGACCAGTCGGCAATCATGTCATAGGCATGATCGAGGGCGGTTTGATCGTAAAACAGTCCAACCCAAAACGCCGGAAGCGCGCAGATGCCGCGCCACGGCCCGCCATCCGCGCCGCGCATTTCAAGGAACCGCTTCAAACGCACTTCCGGGAAGATCGTGCCGAGATGATTGACCCAGTCGCCCATCATGGGAAACCCTTGAGGCACGGTATCTTTCAGCGCGCCCGCCATGAAATCGCGGAACGTCGTGCCCGTCACGTCGTGATACGTGTCGCCGCGTTTGAGGAAATACATCGGCACATCGAGAGCGTAGTCGACGTAGCGTTCAAATCCGAAATCATCGTCGAACACGAAGGGCAACATGCCCGCGCGATTGTTGTCAGTATCACGCCAGATTTCAGACCGTTCGGACAAGCGGCCCGTGGGCTTTCCGTCCATGAACGGGGAATTTGCGAAAATTGCGGTCGCAATCGGCTGCAATGCGATCGACACGCGCATCTTCTTGACCATGTCGGCTTCAGATGAAAAATCGAGATTGACCTGAATGGTCGCCGTGCGATGCATCATGTCGAGGCCCCGAGACCCGACCTTCGGCATGTAGGCGCGCATGATGTCATAGCGCGATTTTGGCATTTTCGGCGTTTCATCGAACGACCAGATGGGCGAGGAACCGGTTCCTAAAAAGCCTATGCCGAGCGGCTCGGCGCAACGGCGCACATGCGCCAGATGGGAGTTTGCCTCGATGCAGGTTTCGTGAATTGATTTGAGCGGCGCGCCGGACAATTCAAACTGACCACCGGGTTCAATTGAGATCGCGCCCCCGCCCTCTTTCGCCGCAAGCCCTATGATCCGTCCATCATCAAGGATGGCGTCCCAGTCAAGCAACTGCTGCATGGAGCGCAACAGCGCCTCGATACCATCCGATCCTTCATACGGGATCGGTGAATTGTCCTTCAGGCGAAACCCGAACTTTTCATGCTCGGTTCCAATACGAAAATCAGCCTCGGGCTTTGAGCCAGCTGCAATCCAGTCAATCAGTTCCGCTTTGTTTTCAATGGGGGTTTCGTCAACAACATCGCGCGCCATGGCGGGCCTTTCAGAAGTTCAAGCATGGCATTCAACAAAGGGGCGTTGAGCGCTCTTACCTCTCCCTCAATCACATATGTGCCGGATTGAAAAGCGTAAAAATCTGAACTGATCGTTCATTTTTTTCGACGTGAAACCCAATCACCAACGCTTGCCTGCACGATGGCGAGCGCTGCAACGGCTGCCGTATCCGCCCGCAAAATACGCGGACCGAGGGGGATTGCCGTCACAAAATCCCGCGCCTTGAGGTCTTTGCGCTCATCTTCACTGAAGCCGCCTTCCGGGCCGATCAGAATGGCGAGCCGCGATGGTTCCATGGCCCGCAGGATGGAAACCGGATCATCCCCCTCGTCCCCTTCATCGCAGAAAATCAGCTTGCGCGCGTCGTCACCGTCGCGCCAGTCCGACAAGACGGACGCGAGCTTTACGGGTTCCAAGACACTCGGGACATTCAGGATGCCGCATTGTTCGCAGGCCTCAATCACATTGGCGCGCATGCGGTCGAGGTTCAGTCTTGTCGTTTGCGTATGCGCGGTGATCACGGGTCTCAGCCGGGATGCGCCCATTTCGACCGCCTTTTGCACCATATAATCGAGGCGGGCGTGTTTCAGCGGAGCAAAGAGATAGTCGATATCGGCCGCTTCCGTTTGGGCGCGCGTTTGCTCGGCGACGCTAAGGGCTGCCGCCTTTTTCGCATCATCTGCGATGGTGGCACGCCATTCGCCGTCGCGACCATTGAACAGGAGCACGTCGTCTCCGGCGCGCATTCTCAAGACATTGATCAGATAGTTGCTCTGCTGTTTATCGAGGGCACATCTCTCCCCTTCAACCAGTGGATGGTCGACAAACAGACGTTGCATGCGAAAAGCGTATCGGGCCATGGTGGCCTGAATAGCGCTTTCAGTGTCACTCAGCAACGAGGCCATATGGCGGACGCCGCAACAAATGCCAGCGAATACACCGTCTCGGAGATTTCCGGCGCGGTTAAACGCACAGTCGAAGATGCCTTTGGCTATGTCCGTGTGCGCGGCGAGATTTCAGGTTTCCGCGGGCAACACAGTTCGGGCCACGCTTATTTTGCGATGAAAGACGAGAAAGCGCGGCTTGAGGCGGTCATCTGGCGCGGGGTTTACAACAAGCTGAAGGTGAAGCCCGAAGAGGGCCTTGAGGTGATCGCGACGGGCAAGGTCACGACCTATCCCGGCTCGTCCAAATATCAAATCGTGATTGAATCGCTGGAGCCAGCGGGCGTCGGCGCGCTGATGGCGCTGTTGGACGAGCGCAAGAAAAAGCTCATGGCCGAAGGGCTTTTTGATCCGGCACGCAAGCAGCTTCTTCCCTATCTGCCGCGTGTGATTGGCGTGGTGACGTCGCCGACGGGTGCTGTCATCCGCGACATCATGCACAGACTTGACGATCGCTTTCCAACTCATGTTCTGCTCTGGCCCGTGCGCGTTCAGGGTGATACCTGCGGGCGGGAGGTTGCGCAGGCCATTCGTGGTTTTAATGCCTTTGACGGCCTTTCGAGCCCGCCGAGGCCAGACGTTCTGATCGTCGCGCGTGGCGGTGGATCGCTCGAAGATCTTTGGGGTTTCAACGACGAAGCGGTTGTGCGGGCGGCGGCGGACTCCGATATTCCGCTCATATCCGCTGTTGGTCACGAGACAGATTGGACGCTCATCGACTATGCCGCAGACGTGCGTGCACCGACGCCGACGGGCGCCGCGGAAATGGCCGTGCCCGTGCGGGCCGATCTCGTTCTCACGCTCGAAGACCTCAACAACCGCAACAAAGGCTCGGTTCTGCGTCTCGTTCAAAGCCTAAAAAATCAGTTGAACGGTCTTTCCCGCGGGTTACCAACGCGCGAAACGCTGCTTGCGACCACGCGTCAACGGCTCGATGAGGCAGCTGGTCGTCTGCCACGCGCCATGTCGGGGCATTTGCGGGATTTCTCGGGCCGATATGAGCGTGCGAAAGCGCGCCACTCCCTCGACCGGCTCGTGCAACGCTTTGCCAATGTACGCCAGACCCTTGTCGCACAATCGAAATTTCTCGATACGGCGCTCTTACGCGCCGCCGACCATCATCGCTCACGGCTCGCCCATGTCTCGACACGGCTTTCGCCGCTCCCGCTCGCGCGCAGTGTCGCTGAACAACGACGCGCGATAGGCCAGCTCTTTGATCGCGCCGGGCGGGGGCAGGCGACCCAGTTGGAACGGCGCAGGGCACGCTGGCAGCGGCTTGCCGATAATCTCGGGCTGGTTTCTTACGAAAACGTTCTTCAACGCGGGTTCGCGCTCGTTCGTGACGACGCTGACAAGCCGGTGCGGTCCGCCGAGGCGATCAAAGCGGGGGCTTCCTACTCCCT
>JBCBTO010000136.1:0-5823 GCA_039818625.1 Pseudomonadota bacterium | reverse complement strand
CATAAACTGCATCGACACTACCGACCAGAAGGACCCAAATCACAGGGGCGATCAGTGCGAACTCCACCGCAGCAACCCCGCGATCATTTTGCATCATCTTGGGTAGGAAGCTGTATTTGCGCCGTGGTTTTTTCGTCTTGGACATCATCGTCTCGCTAGGTTTGCGCACAGTGATCACTGGAAAGGTTCATTGATAAAGACGTTTGCCGAGGAAAGGACGGTTGCCGCAGGTGCGGTGCCGGCAAACAAGTCTGACAGAACAATTGGAATTTCGATGCGTGCTGCAACAACGATCACGTCACCTGCTTGACCCGGATTGAAGCCGTTGGACACAATCGGATGGCCATTCGCATCGAAAAGAGTTGCGCTGTTGGCTGTTGGAGCGTCGGGAAAGGACTGGACCGAAAATGCGAGGCTCGCTCCGCAATCTGGCACGAAAATAACCTCTTGGCATACACGCTCCCGCAGGGCGTTTTCAGACAACCCGGCCTGTTGCACGGCGCCAGTCCACACAAGGCGGCTCACATCGTTGATCGTCTTGTCGAGGGACTGATTGGCCAAGAAAATAATGCCAAGCTGGATTGAGCCAATCACCATCACGAGGAAAGGCAAGGCGAGCAGCGCAAACTCAACCGCGGTCGCACCTTTCGTGTCTTTTAAAAATTTCCTGAAAACGTTTCGCTGTTTCATTGGACTACGCTCATCACACCAGAACGCCCCCAAATTAGCGAAAAGCCATGAAAAAAATGTTCCAAGATTGCTTCAAATGCCTGCGTTCAGGGTAATGAAGCGCTAACTCTCAGTCTTAAGATAACTGTTTGATAACCCTAAACGCGCTCGCTGCGAGAGGGGGGCAGAGTGCCGACATCTGAAAACAAATCGCAGATGTCAACAGACGACCTGTTGCCGATGTGATTGAAGTTTTTATCGAGCCAATCGGCGGCGACAGACCGGCCAATCTCAAACAAATGCTTGAGAAACTCCCAATCCGTGTTGAGTTTCGACGATGCATCGAGCGCTTCCATATTCGCGCCTCCGCCCATGATATGCATGTTCACGCGTCGATGTTTTTCGGTCGAGACAAGGCCGGTTTCGAGCAAGTGGTTGATGTATTCAATGCCCCGAAGCTCGTGGATGAGCGACGAATTGAACGTGATCTCGTTAACCCTGTTCAGGATTTCCCTGGCGCTTCTTGGAACACCGGTGCGTTTGATCGGATTAATCTGGATAACAAGGATATCGGGGCTTGGGCTCGATGCGAGGAATGGCACCAGCGGTGGATTGCCCATATAGCCTCCGTCCCAGTAGTGCTGGCTCTCGATTTCCACGGCCTGATAGAGAAATGGCAGGCAGGTGGATGCCATGATGACGTCGGACGTGATTTCATCGCGCTCGAAAACGCGCCCCCTCCCAGTTTCGACATTCGTCGCGGAGACGAAGATGCCCATGTCGACGCAGGCACGGACCTTCTCGAAATCGATGATCTCCTCAATGAGGTCGCGGAAGGGATTGAAGTTGAACGGATTGATGTCATAGGGCGAGGCAACCCTCTGCATCATGTCTAGAAACAGATAAGCGGGAGATTTGTCTAGGCTCCAGTTGTTCAAAGCCGCATCAAAGGGTGTGGAGCGCAGGGGGCTATACTTTCCCGCATCGCTCACCGCCTTCCAGAAATTCGTCAACGCCTCCCGCGCGGCGGGAGCCTGGCCATCATACATGCCTTGCGCTGCGACGACGGCGTTGACCGCGCCTGCGCTGGTGCCGCTGATCGCCTCGATCCACAACCGATCGTCCTCAAACATGCGATCGAGAATGCCCCAGGTGAACGCGCCGTGGGCTCCGCCGCCCTGAAGCGCAAGATTGATCGACTTCACGTGGTGGGGTTTACGTCTTTCTGACATGTCCAGCATGGTCCTAATCCGGTTTTACAACGGTTACGGTGCGCGATGGGAGTGCGAGGTTCTATTCATTCCTATACTGAGTGTGTGCGGCGCACAAATAACAGTTGAGCGCGCCGCTCATTCACACGACGCAACGCTCAACGCGCTTCACCGCAACGTGCTTAACGATAAGTTAAAAAAACGCTGAGAGCCGACGACTTTTCGCCTAAACTGCCTGCAAGAGTGTTTCTTTCCAAAAAGTGCAGGGCTGGTTCATGGCGCAAGTACTCAGACAAGGCGTTATCCGTCTTGAAATGACGACCAAGATTACCCTTGCCATCCTCGCGCTCGCGAGTGGCGTTTACACCTATCTCGGCGTGCGCGGCCTTTTGCAAGGCACTGGCGCGAGCGTCTTTTTCGGCGCGGTGGTTTATTCCACTGCGGTTTCCGTCGGCATCTACGCGTTCTGGTCCTATCTCATCCAGTTCGCGCCGCATGTCAGGGACGGCGGCACGCGGCGGGTTCTCATCCTGAGCATGCTGATCGGCAGCGCGATGATTGTCGCCATGTCTTCCTGGCTCAATGCTGCAGCACTTGCAGGAGGGGCCGCTCTAGAACAGCATCTTGCGAACACGACCGAAGATTATCAACAGCGGCTCAACAAGGCGCATAACAATGCGCTTGCCGCCCAAAGCCTCCTGCCGGACATCGAACTCGCCTCCGACCGGTTTCAAAGGCTCGCAGCAGAAGAACAGGTGAGCGGCTCGCTCACCGGCACGTCCGGATCCGGCACCGTGGTGCAATTGTTGCGGCAGATGTCATCGCAGCTTCAAGGGCTCGGCGAGGAAGTTCGCACGGCCCGCACGGCAACGGACGCTCTTACGAACAAGGGGGACGCAGGCTTGCGCAGATGCGCAAGATCGTTTCCAGTTTCGGACCGATTGAGGACCGCAGCATCGCCTTTGCGGAAGAAGCCGTCGCGCTTGCTGGCGTGATCACAGCGCTCCAGCAAACGTCCATCGCGCCGTCGGTCAAACGGGCCGCCGATGACTTGAGCGCCACCTTTGTGGCTCCCGTTGCCGATGGCGGCACGGAAGATCTTGCAAGTCGGCAACGCGCGGTCGTCGCACGGGTTGAAAAGGCCATTCAGGCGCAATCCGAAGCCCTTTCGAAGGCAGCAGACGGCATTTTAGCACGCGAGCCCGTTCAACCCTTGCGGTTCAAGCCGCTTTCCACTCCGGAAGCGGTGCTTTTATACGGGCGGGATTTCTTGCCGAGTTGGGCCGGTGCCATTTCAATCGATCTCATGCCCGGCGTCCTCATTCTCATTTTGAGCGGTGTGCAAGCGGCCATCCGCCGCGAGGAAGGCGATGCGCAAGATGAGCATCTCATCACCGTGGCCGAAATGAAAAGAGCCCTCCTACTTTATCAGGATATGCCGGAACATGTCTTGCGACGAGACAATGCAATTGCTCCGGCACAAGCCGATGCACGCGATCGCGATGAGCGTGTGGATCACTCCGATCCCACAGCACCGTCCGTGGCATCGCCACCCGTTGCATCCCAGGTTGTGCCGTCCCAGGCTGTCTCGGGCGTTACCCCGCTCAAGCCACTCGCCAGCCGATCCTCCGATCAGGCATCACGCGATACGTTAGGGTAGGCGGTGAGTGACATGGCGCGCGACTCATCCGACAAAGAGAACTTGAAGCCCGGCTTTCAGGGTGAGGACGTCGTGCTCACCTTTCTGTTCGGTGTGCTGCTCGCGGGTGTACTCGGCGTTCTGGTTCTCGATTTTCGCACGCTTATGGGTTCAAGCATTCCCTTTGATGTGCCACTGCTTCGAACGACCGACGCACCGCCCGCCATTCGCCCGGCGCGCAAGGACGATCAGGTGCGACGCTACTCCCCGCAGACCCGCGTCGATTTCGGCCCGGGCGGGAAAGTCGTGCTTCCGGGCATTTCGGGAAGCCCCGATACGCTTTTGAGCGGCAGCATGACATTTCATCGCGCAGCTGACGGAGTCGCGAGCGCCGTCGGCCTCATTGATCCGGGAACCGCGTTCCGGTTTGACGATTTTCTGGCGGCGGAGGGAGAGCCTTCCGTGAACACGCTCTATCTCCATTCGCCCGGCGGCTCCGTGCGCGACGCCATCGACATGGCGCGCCGCATTCGCGAAAGCGGCATTGAGACGATCATCGCAAAAAACGGCTATTGCGCTTCATCCTGTCCGCTCGTTTTTTCAGGTGGTAGAAAACGCACAGTCACCAAGCCGGCAGCGCTTGGCGTGCATCAGGTGTTCACCAGTGACACGGCCACCGGCACGCTTCAGCAAGGCATTGCAAACGCCCAGTCGATCAGCGCGGAGGCACAGCAGCTTCTCGTCGACATGGGCGTTGATCCGCGCGCGTGGATCGAAGCCATGGCAACACCCAAGGATCAGCTCTATCTCTTCACCGATGAAGAGATACAAGACCTGAAATGGACCCTTGAGTAACGAAACTCTGACTGTCATCTCCTGGCATTGTCGCTAGGGTTCAGACTCATAGGTCCGCGCGAAAGGAACCACCATGCTTGCCGTTATCTTTGAAGTTGAACCCAAGGACGGACGCCATGCGGATTATTTCGATATGGCCGCCGATCTCAAACCTCTTCTGCAAACCATCGATGGTTTTATCTCGGTCGAGCGGTTTGAGAGCCTGATGAATCCCGGAAAAATCCTGTCCGTATCGTTCTGGCGCGATGAGGAGGCGATCAAAGACTGGCGCAATCTCACCAAACACCGGGGTGCGCAAAAGGCGGGACGCGGCGATATGTTTGCCGATTATCGCATTCGCGTGGCCGAGGTGGTGCGCGACTACGACATGCACACCCATCGCGCGGAAGTGCCCGCAGACAGCGTTGAGCACCATGATGCTCCGGTGAAAATCTGACCCATCGTCATTGCTGCCACGCGCCGGGGTTGCGCGACCACGGCACCATCCCTCTGGCCTCGGTGCCGTGGGGTGTTTTTTCCCAAAGATGGGGTTTTGTGATGAGCTGGATGAGCGCCCGCCACGCTGGCAGTGCGAGCAAGACCCAGTAAGCCGGGATGGTGAGGATCAACCATCCCCTCGCCTGCCATCCGCGGTGGGAGAGCGCTCGGTATGACAAAAATCCATAAGCGACGTAGGCAAAGAACAGGTTGAGCACCATCAGATGCAGGAAGCCTGCGGCCGGACCCAAAAAAGCCCCGTGGATGAGATCGTAAAGCACGAGCGCCGCGAAAAACGGATGACCAAGGGCCGAAACCAGCAAAGTTGTCGAGATCAGATGATAGGCGGCAAAGCGGATTGGTCCAAGCTCGCGCAAGGCGCGCGCTGGTGCCCTCATGTGGACGATTGTCGTTTGCATCCAGCCCTTGAACCAGCGGGTGCGCTGCTTCAGCCAGACAAGGAAATCGGAGGGCGCTTCCTCGAACGTCGGGTGGTCAATGACGTCCGCGCGGTAGCCGAACCGGTTGAGACGGATGCCCAAATCGGCATCTTCTGTCACGTTGTGGGGATCCCACGCCCCCATGGAGCGTAAGACCGACGCCTTGAAATGGTTGGAGGTTCCGCCAAGCATGATCGGCAGTTTCCAGGCGGCAAGCGCTGGCAAAAAACCGTCGAAGAGGCTCACATATTCAAGTGCGAACATGGATGAGAGCCAGTTGGGCTGCGCGTTATCTGCGAGCAACGGAGCCTGAACGCAGGCGAGATCGCGCCCGCTCGCCTCAAAGCGATTGAAAGCTGCACGCAGTTGCAAAGGGTGAGGCCGGTCTTCGGCGTCATAAATGACGACATATTCACCGCGCGCGAGCGCGAGCGCGTAGTTCAACGCCCGCGGTTTGGTGCGCGGCTTGCCCGGCGGCACAATCGTCGCCTCGAAGTCGGGACGGTTGCCGATCGCCCGCCTTACGGCGTCG
>JBCBTO010000135.1:0-5860 GCA_039818625.1 Pseudomonadota bacterium | reverse complement strand
GCCCGCGAGTTTGTCATACATACGGAAATAGTTCTGGAACGTGACCGAAGCCAAGGTCTGGTTTTCCGGCTGGATGGTCGCGCCTTCTTTCGCTTCCAGCGCCTGGTGCAAGCCTTCGGAAAACCGCCGGCCGGGCATCATACGTCCGGTGAACTCGTCGATGATGACGACCTCATCATTGCGAACGATGTAGTCTTTGTCCTTCTTGAAAAGGACGTGGGCCCGCAGCGCGTTGGTCACGTGGTGAACGATGGTGACGTTCTCGACATCGTAAAGACTGTCGCCCTTCAAAAGGCCCGCCTCGCGCAGAAGGTCCTCGAGTTTTTCGTTCCCGGCGTCGGTAAAGGAGGCGGTGCGTTGTTTCTCGTCGAGATCGTAGTCGTCTTCGACGAGTTGCGGAATGAACTTGTCGACCGATACGTAAAGCTCTGAGCGATCTTCAAGCGGCCCCGAAATGATCAAGGGTGTGCGCGCCTCATCGACCAGAATGGAATCGACCTCATCCACAATCGCGAAATAGTGTCCGCGCTGCACCATCGCCTCGGTGGTGTATTTCATATTATCGCGCAGATAATCGAACCCGAGTTCGTTGTTGGTGGCATAGGTGATGTCACAGGCGTAGGCCGCCTGGCGCTGTTCGTCATCGAGCCCGTGGACGATGACGCCCACTGTGAGGCCGAGGAAGGTGTAAAGGCGGCCCATCCATTCGGAATCCCGCTGGGCGAGATAGTCGTTAACGGTGACGACATGCACACCTTTTCCGGTGAGCGCATTGAGGTAGACGGGCAGGGTCGCAACGAGCGTTTTGCCCTCACCGGTGCGCATTTCGGCAATCGCCTTTTCGTGCAGAACCATGCCGCCCATCAGCTGCACGTCGAAGGGGCGCATCCCGAGCGCACGTTTCGACCCTTCACGCACGAGCGCGAAGGCTTCCACGAGAAGGGAATCCAGCGTTTCGCCATTCGCGACCCGCTCCTTGAACTCGGCGGTCTTGCCAACCAACTCCTCATCGCTCAGGGCTTCGAAATCCGGTTCGAGTGCATTGATGGCGTCCACTCTGGAGTGATAGCCCTTAACGCGTCTGTCATTGGATGAGCCGAAAAACTTGCGGGCGATAGCGCCAAAAACCATGCGACGTTCCTGTTAGCTGGCCCTCTTTAAGGGGCGGTGCCGAGCGATGAAACGATCCCCCGGGTGCTGGAAAACTTACGTGAACAGCCAAAAGCATTCTGGACGAGGTATCGCCAGACAGATAAGAGGGGGACAACTTTATGTCAACGTCGGCATGCAGCGTTGAAAAAGCAACGCATAGCCCGCCCGCGACATGCAAGGCGGGCTTGTGCCTAGGTAATGCGAGACTATCGCCAGACTATTGAGAGCGTCCCTTGCGCGAACAATCACCAAGTTGGAGAGGAATATGGTCCCTTTTTCACCGAATAGTTGGTCAATATCGGCCCTTTCAACCCGCCGTGCCGCCCGTAACACAGCCGCCGCAGCGCTTGTTTGTGCGCTCACTGTGGCAGGTGCCGCTCAAGCCCAGCAGACTGGTCAAACACAGGCGGTCGATCCTGACGCCGTCGTCTTCTCGGTAAACGGTGTTGACTTTACAAATCGTGATGTCGCCGTCGCATCGAGTGATTTCCGCGACGAACTGCAGAGGGTGCAGCCGGGCGAGCGTCGCCTTGCGCTCATCAATCTTCTGATCGACATGCTCGTGATTGCCGATGAAGCGAAAGCTCAAAAACTGAATGAGAAAGCTGACTTCCAGCGCCGCATGCTTCAGGTTGAAGCCCGTCAGCTCAGAAATCAGTATTTCAATGACATCATC
The DNA here is from genome assembly GCA_039818625.1 of Pseudomonadota bacterium. GTDB lineage: Bacteria > Pseudomonadota > Alphaproteobacteria > Rhizobiales > JACESI01 > JBCBTO01. The sequence continues at coordinate 4,032 of JBCBTO010000135.1, read as the reverse complement.
CGCAACGAGGCAACCGAAGAGGCGATTCAGGAGCGTTACGTACAGGAACTGGCGCGCTTCCAGCCGGAAAAACAGATCCGCGCACGCCACATTCTGGTGACGGACAAAGATCAGGCTGTTGATATCATCAAGCGTCTTGATGGCGGCGAAGATTTTGCAACGCTCGCGATTGAAAAATCCACGGGCCCGAGTGGCCCGAATGGCGGCGATCTCGGTTTCTTCGGGCCCGGGCAAATGGTGGCCCCGTTCGAACAGGCAGCAGTCCAACTGAAGCCAGGCGAATACACCAAAGAGCCCGTCGAAACACAATTTGGCTGGCATGTGATCAAGGTCGAAGAACTGCGCGATTCGCAGGCTCCGACCTATGATGCCGCAAAAGCGCAGCTTCAGGCTGTCATCATGGGTGAGATTTTCCAAAAGCGCGTTCTGGAACTTAGAGAAAAGGCGAATATCGTCATCAAGGACGAGACAGTGCAGCGGGACGGCGCCACTCCAAATGCTGAGTAAGCGGGCATCTTAGTGGCAAAGGTGGTTCGCCATGGACCTTGACGTCTCTCCACTTGCGCCCGCCAAACCGCCGACGATGCCGCCCGTCGCCGGGGTAAGGCTTGCGACCGCGGCGGCGGGCATGAAGTATAAGGGGCGCGATGACGTGCTCCTCATGGTGTTCGATGAACCGGTCGCGGCAGCTGGCGTTTTTACGAAATCGCGGTGTCCGTCGGCACCGGTTGACTGGTGTAAACAGATCATTGCCCGTGGCAAAGCGCGCGCAGTCCTCGTCAATGCCGGAAACGCCAACGCGTTCACCGGCGTCAGGGGATGGGAAACGGTGCGCCTGTCAGCGGAAATGGTCGCAGAAACGCTCGACTGCCCGGTGAATGAGGTTTTTCTCGCCTCAACGGGCGTGATCGGTGAGCCTTTGTCTGTCGACGGATTTCACGCTGTGATCGATGGCTTGAATGCGGGGCTGTCGCAGGACACGTGGCTTGACGCCGCCGCCGCCATCATGACGACGGATACCTTCCCGAAAGCTGCGACCGCATCGTGCGAGATCGACGGGCAGACCGTCACGATCAACGGCATTGCCAAAGGCTCGGGGATGATCGCGCCGGATATGGCAACGATGCTCTCCTTCATCGTCACGGATGCTCCCATCGCTGCGGATCTTCTGCAGGCGCTCTTGAAAAAAGTTATGGCCACGACGTTCAACGCGATCACCGTGGACAGTGACACCTCTACGAGCGACACCGTGCTCCTTTTTGCGACCGGCGCGGCATCAAAGGTTGAGCCGATCGTTGAGGCGAAGGACAGGCGTTTGAAAGCGTTTGAAAAAACCCTTCATGACGTGTGTCTGGAGCTCGCCCATCTCGTCGTGCGCGATGGGGAGGGCGCAAACAAATTCGTTGAAGTCACGGTCATCGGTGCGAAATCCAAAAGGTCTGCGGAGAAGGTCGCGCAGTCGGTCGCCAATTCCCCGCTCGTGAAGACGGCGATCGCGGGGGAAGACGCCAATTGGGGCCGTGTTGTCATGGCCGTCGGCAAAGCCGGTGAACCGGCAGATCGTGACCGGCTTGCCATCTGGTTCGGCGATATTCGCGTCGCCGTCGACGGAGAGCGCGATCCTGATTACAGCGAAGAGGCGGCCGCCGAGGTCATGCGCGGGGATGAAATCCGGCTCACCATCGACCTCGGGCTCGCTCGCGGCAAGGCGACCGTTTGGACATGTGATCTCACCAAGACATACGTTGCGATCAATGGCGATTACCGCAGCTGAGATCATCAAAGCCGAGCGTATGGTCTTGGGCTGCTGGCGCGCGCCCAAGATCGTCACAAAGGGCAACTGGCTCTTGTGCATTGCGGATGGTTTGACCGGACGGGCAAACTCCCTTTTCATTCTCGATCCTTACGATGTCGCGGACTTCAAGGAACGGTTGAACTGGATGGAAGAGACCTATCGCTCGGAAGGGCTGGTTCCGACGGTTCGCCTCTCTCCGCTCGTGCCACGCGATGTCATGGAAGAGGTGAAAAAGCGCGGGTATAAGGTGCAAAAGCCGTCCGTTGCCTTGAAGAGGAGCTTGAACATCGATGCGGTGACAGCGGATGTCGCACAAGACGCGACGATGACTGTCGACATGATGGAGCATCTCAGCGATGAATGGCTCGAGACGCTCGTTCGCTTCACGCCAAGATTTGAAGGGCAAGCGGCGCTCGTAAAGCAAATGCTGGTCGGCGTTAAAGGCGATACCGCTTACTTTGCCATGCGGAAAAACGGCGAGACCATCGCACTCATCATGGCCATCAAGGACGGAGACTGTCTTACTGTCCAAAACCTCGTGACACAGGAAGAGCACCGCCGCAGTGGTCTCGCAGAGAGACTTATGGATCACGCGCTCAAGTGGGGTGTCAAAGTGGACTGCACATGGTGCTGGCTTGCAGTCGATGGCGCAAACACGCCCGCACTGAAGCTTTATGACAAGCTCGGCTTCGACGATTTTTACCAATACGCCTACGCATCAAAACCGGATACGCCACAATGAAAATAACCCTCGTCGTCGCCTGCGCGCTCGTTGATGCCGACAACCGTGTGCTCATCGCACAACGGCCTGAAGGCAAGGCCATGGCCGGACTTTGGGAGTTTCCAGGGGGCAAACTGGAGGCGGGAGAGACGCCAGAGGCCGCTCTTGTGCGCGAATTGAGGGAAGAGCTCGGCGTCGAGACGAAGGTTGACTGTCTGGCACCGTTAACCTTTGCGAGCTTCCCTCACGACAGTTTTCACCTCCTCATGCCGCTTTATATCTGCCGCAGGTTTTGGGGGATGCCGAGCCCGCGCGAAGGCCAGCAATTGAAATGGGTTCGGGCCAATCGCCTGCGTGACTACGACATGCCACCGGCCGATGATCCGCTGATCCCGCCGCTCATCGACCTCCTCGGCGGTTAGGTGCTTACCGTTAACCCCTTGAATTTGTTTTCAGACCCGTCGTGAACGGATTTTTAAGTCTGGAAACGTACAATGCTGTATAAGTTGGGTTGGATGGGGTAAAAACCATGTGGAGCAAGATAAGATCATGCCGCAAAGGTGGCGCAAGCGTGGAATATGCGCTTTTCCTTGCGGCGATGTCGATGCTGGTTTTGAGCGGCGTTGCGATCTTGGGCGATCAATTCCGCCCTCAGATGATCGCGTGGCGTGACAGCATCAGAGTTGATGAGACGGTCACGAGTTCGACGGCGACCGTCAAAGAAGACGGCGACAGCGAAGGTCCGAAAACATATCGGGTTTTCAAACTGCCGAAGGGTTTGCAAAACGACAATTAGGAGTTGATCGGTGGTGCGCCTTAGAAAAAAATTTCAAGACCTCATGGCATCGAGGGATGGCGCAACGGCGATCGAATATGGCCTCATCGCTGCCATGCTCACGGTCTTCCTTGTGGGCGTGACATCGCTAAGCGGCGGTATCGGCGGCATCTACAATGATCTCTTGACGACCATTGCAGGCATTATTTCCTCGACATTTTCCAGTTAACGGCTGTCGTCGCCGGACGACCCCAAAACCTCCGTCAGAGACACTTGCGCTGATCCTGGTGCCAGCGGCTTTTGCTGGCTTTCATGGGCCGCCCAGCCTGAAAGCGAAATAATTTCAAAACTCGCGCGCAACCGCCCATCCGGGTCGGAAAACGCATCGCTATAAATTTCGACGACACGGTCCAGTACCGCACGCCGTAACGGCCGTCGCAACCGGCCTGTCAGCACATTCGTGGCCCCCATCGCCCGTAAATCACGAACGAGGTCAAACACCGTGTCATATCGTGCGGTCAGGATATCGGTATCGGCGACGGGCAATGCAAATCCAGCCCGTTGCAACAGTGCCCCGGCATCACGAACATCCATGAAGGGCAGCACCCGGGCGCTCGCAGATCCCGTCACATCCGCTTCGGCTTTCAAAAACGCCTGCCTGAGTTCCATCAAAGTCGATCCGCCGAGAGTGAAGCCGAGAAACAACCCGTCGGGTTTCAGCGCGCGGCGTATTTGAATGAG
>JBCBTO010000134.1:0-5865 GCA_039818625.1 Pseudomonadota bacterium | reverse complement strand
TGGCGAGCCCGGTCGCTGAAACCCGGCCGGGATAATCGCGCTCCTGATGCATCCGGATGGTGCCGTAAAGGCCATTGTCGAAAACTAGGACGATAACGGCGACGCCAAGCTGTGCGGCGGCGGCAAACTCCTGCGATGTCATTTGAAAACATCCGTCGCCTGCGAAACAGATGACCCGTTTGTCGAGATATCGGCGCTTTGCTGCGATTGCGGCGGGCAGTCCATAGCCCATGGAGCCGGATGTCGGGCTGACCTGGCTGCCGAAGGCGCGAAATCGCCAAAATCTGTGGAGCCAGATTGCATAATTTCCCGCCCCGTTGGTCATGATGGCCTCGGGCGCGTGGATGCGCAGTTGGTCGATAAGCACGCCCTGGTCCGCAAAGCCTTCCGTTTCAGAGTGATGAGGCGGGTTGCTCCACGCGAGGTAAGCCGCATGGGCTGTTGTAACATCGTCATCACTCGCGTCTCTCGACATGTGGTTGACCGCATTGATAAATGCGCCCGGTGTCGCGTTGATCGACAGGTCGGGCGTGTAGATGCGACCGAGCTCCTCTGCGCCGGGATGTATATGCACGAGGGCCTGCCTGGGCTTTGGGTACGTGAGAAGGGAAAAGTTCTGGCTGGGGTTTTCTGAAAAGCGCGCTCCCAGCAGGATCACGAGATCGCTCTCGGCGATGCGGGCCTGCAGAGCGGGGTTTATGCCAAGTCCGACATCACCGGCATAGTTTGGATGGAGATGATCGAACAGGTGTTGGCGGCGAAATGAACACCCAACGGGCATCTTCGTGCGTTCGGCGAACCGGGTCACCGCGTCCACGTCCGATGGGGTCCAGCGGGACCCGCCGAGAATGAGGAACGGTTTTGCGCTTTGTCGAAGCATTTCCTCAAAGCGCGTCACGTCGGATGGATTTGGTGCCGGGCTTGCTACGTGAACCCTCGGTCCCGCGGTCACATCCGCATCGTCGCGCAGCATGTCTTCCGGCAAGGCGAGCACCACCGGTCCCGGGCGGCCCGACATGGCGACGTGGTAGGCGTGGTTGATGACTTCTGGAATGCGGTCTGCGTGGTCGATCTCCTCCACCCATTTTGCGAGATCGCCGAAGGTTTGGCGATAATCGACCTCCTGAAATGCTTCGCGTCCGCGCATCCGTCGCCCGATTTGCCCGACGAACAGGATCATCGGGGTTGAATCCTGTTTGGCGATGTGAACGCCGCAAGCGGCATTGGTCGCCCCCGGTCCACGGGTGACCATGCAAATGCCGGGGCGACCGGTCATTTTGCCGTCCGCTTCCGCCATCATGGCAGCGCCCCCCTCGTGGCGGGCGTTGACGACGTCGATATCACTGTCGAAGAGGGCGTCTAACACGGCAAGATAACTTTCGCCCGGAACGCAGAAGACGCGGTCTACCCCCTGGGCTTCCAGACACTCAACAATGAGCTTGCCACCGGTTGTCATACTTTTGTCCCCGTCTTCTTCTCGATCACATGTGGTCCATTTGATGCCATCAATGGGTCCTGACCTCAGGCCGGCACGGTATTGTGTTTTTCCAATTTGTGGTAGGGGTCTGTCGGGACTTGCGGGCGGGTTTGACTGTGTCATTTGCAAGTTCTGCTTGAAATCAGCCCGCATTTTCGATGAAAGACTGCATGTCCAAGGCTAAGTCCAAATCCCCTCAGGCATTTTTTGCCGAAGACGGCACGTATCAAATCGTCCGTCGGTTGCTTGTCGAAAACTTCAAGGGCCACGGCGTTCGCTATGGGATTGCCTTTTTCTTCATGGCGGTCGTGGCTGCGACGACCGCGCTGAGCGCCTGGATCATGAAGGACGTCGTTGAAAGCCTTTTCATCAACCGCGATCTCACCGCGATCCTTTCCGTAGGCCTTGCGGTGATGGCGATTTTTATCGTGAAAGGGGCTGCGAGCTACGGTCAGATCATCACGCTTGCACGGGTTGGCAACGCGATCGTCGCCAAACTGCAAATGCGGCTCTACGATCGTGTGCTCATGCAAAGCGGCGACTTTTACGCCCGCTATCCGTCGAACGATCTCGTCACCCGCATTGCGCAAAACGCGCAAGGCGCGCGCATGGTGATCGATATGGTGGTGACCAGCCTTGGTCGGGATTTGCTGACGCTGATCGGTCTTGTGATTGTGATGATCTTGCAGGATCCGTTCCTGTCGCTCGTCACCATCATCATCGGCCCGCCGACTATCATCGTTGTGACATCACTCGTGCGGCGGGTGCGCGCGGTCGCAAAGCAGCGTTTTTTCTCTGATACGCAAATCATCAGCACAATGCAGGAGACCGTGCGGGGCATCAAAATTGTCAAAGCGTTTGCGATGGAGCCAGCCATGCGGGCGCGTATGGGGACGGCTGTATCGTCTGTTGAAGATCGCACCAACAAGATTTCCGGCCTTGCGGCGCGCACCAGCCCGCTCATGGAAACGCTCGGCGGATTGTGTATAGGGCTCGTCATTATCTACGCGGGCTGGCATACCACCGAGGGACAGTCACCAGCCCAGTTCATGGCGTTTCTGACAGCCCTTCTGTTTGCCTATGAGCCTGCGAAGCGGATTGCCCGACTTCAGGTCAATCTTGAAAACGGTCTCGTCGGAGCGCGGCTGATGTATGAGATTCTGGATACACCTCTCGCGGTTCAGGACCGGGAGGGAGCCCATGATCTTATGGTCTCCGCTGGTGAGGTCGCGCTTGACGATGTGTCTTTTTCTTATCCGACCTCAGAGAAGGAGCGGGACCAGGATATTGTGCTCGATCGTATATCGTTTACGGCAGAAGGTGGCGGGACGACCGCACTTATTGGTCCATCCGGTAGCGGTAAGACGACGATCATCAATCTCATCCAGCGGTTTTACGATGTCGATGCGGGTCGGATCTCAATCGACGGTCAAGATATCAGTGGCGTTACGCTTTCTTCCCTGCGCAACACTGTGGCCCTGGTGAGCCAGGAAACGTTTTTGTTTGCCGGCACCGTGCGGGAAAATATTCTGGCGGGCAAACCCGATGCCGATGAAGCGGCTCTCATCCGGGCGGCGAAGGTGGCCAATGCGCACGATTTCATTGTGAAGCTCGACAATGGATACGATACCGATATCGGAGAAAACGGCGATCATCTGTCCGGTGGACAGCGCCAGCGCATCGCGATTGCCCGTGCGGTTTTAAAAAATGCGCCAATCCTGCTGCTCGATGAGGCGACATCGGCTCTCGATACGGAATCGGAGCGGCTGGTGCAGGACGCGTTTGACAAGCTTATGGAGGGGCGCACCACGATTGTTATCGCGCATCGCCTGTCGACCATCCGCAATGCAGATTGTATTCACGTCCTGAAGGACGGGCATCTGGTTGAAAGCGGCAAACATGCCGGTTTGATGTTGGAAGGCAACGTTTACAAACATCTCCATGACCTCCAATTCAGTGACGCTGAGGGGGAGGCTGCCGAATAGGCATGCTCGCGGGTTTTAAGAAGATGGCCCCGGCCATGCCGGGCCCGGCGCGTGCGTTCCCGCACCCGTCCCCGCGGGCGACAATCTGGGGATTGATGCGTTTGATGCGCGTTCTCAAAGACGCATTCAAATGAGCTTTTAAAGCGATTTCGCCGTGCGCGCGGTCTTGCGACGGGCGGTCTCGATTGCACCGATGACGCCGTCCACCTTCGCGGTGTTGGTCTGTCTTTTTGACGTTCGTTCTCTTCTCGCCCGGCCTTTTAGTCTTTTCAGGGGTAGGGAGGCTGCTGTCATAGTCTCGTCACCGAGCGGGTTCCATCGGTTGCCGTTGGACAAGTCTATATCCTGCAAGATGAAAGTGTTGCGTTTCGCGTTGTGGACACACATGGAAACTGGCCCATCGCGCGTCATTGTCATGAAGACGCAGGTCTCGCATCGCTCCCGTTTCAACTGATGGGCGTGCATGAAGTTGTGGACGTAAAAGGTGATGAGATGCGCGCTGCGGCCAGAACGCATGAACCCGCGCACAAGCCCTCGCCGGAGCCGCCATGCTTTGCGGGCGACGTAAGCGGTGCCGAGTGCGAAGAGCTTCAGATCGCCGAGTGACACCTTGCTCGCAAGCCTGAAAAACGAGGTCACGGGTCTGCGGCGGTCGAGGAAAAGGGTTTTGGAAAACGGTAACAGACGTTCGAAAAACGCCCGGTCTTCTTCGGAAAACGCAGTGGTTCTGTCGTCACCCGCAACCAGGCATTTGGCGTACCGGTTGCACTCCAAATGACCGATTTGCGGGAAGTCAAAACCGAGCGGCGTCCCGGCGCCTTCGCTGATCAGGTCCATCACGCGGGCTTGCGTGATCGCGGTCGTTCGCTCGCGGTCCACGCCGCGACCGGTGTCCGCGATCATCTGAAACGAAGCGAGATGCACTTTATCTGCGCGACGGGTGAAGAAGCGGGCGAGGGCAGGAATGTCGGCGATGTTGCCCTCGAAGACGGTCGTGTTAAACAGGATTTGCAGGCCGAGCCCCTCTGCGCGGGCGATGTAGTCGTCACGCAGGGTATTGAGGTCTTCTTCGCTTTCGAAACCCTTGCGCTTTTGGGTCATGTCGATGTGGAAGGCGACGTCCTTGAGGCCGGCTTTCGCGAGATCGGTGAGAAGACTTCTCGTCGCGCGAATGCCGTTGGTGAACAGCGCGGCCCGCAGGTTTTTCTCAGATAGTCTGGTGATGATTGCGATGAGTTCGTCGCGGTCCCTCAATGTCGGGTCGCCGCCTGTCACCTGCACATTGGTATTGGGGCCGTAATGGGCCGCGATCAGGTCAATGCGGCGGAAGACCTCTTCGAGCGGCAGATCGTGGACCGCTTCGGACATGTCGGACAAATAGCATGCGGTGCAATCGAGGTTGCAGCGCTGCGTGATTTCGAGGGCGACGCAGCCCATGGCGAAGTGGTTTCCGGCTACTTGCAGTGGGGATGCCAGTCCCGCTCTTTTGAGTGCATCCCGTAACGGCTTTTTGAGATCGCGATCGAGTTCATTTTCGGAAGCAACCGGCCAGGCGGCGACATCCTTCGCCGTCAAATACTCATCCATTTTTCCGCAATCCTCAGTGTTTTGAAGGGCGAACCCATTTCCAGCCGGTCACCATTGGACCGATAAGGTTTTCCCGTTTCCACACATGGTAAAAAAGGATCGCGCACAAGTGCAAACCAACCAAAATCAAGAGAATGCGAGATGATTGGTGGTGGATCTGGTTCGCCCACAACACCCAGTCCGATCTGGCATGAGATGACAGTGGGCCGGATGCAAAAAAGGCGTCGTCTTCTGCGAAAAGACCTGTCGTCGTCTGCACTGTGAGGACGGCGAGAAGGGCCAGAACCGACAGGCCACCAAGGGGATTGTGACCGGCAACACCGCTCGGCTCGCGGCGGGCGATTTTCCTCATGTAAGGGATAAGGTGTTTAAGCGACGCAAAAATCGTCGAGAAACGCGCTGATACTGGCCCGACAAAGCCCCAAAGGATGCGGAAGACCAAAAGCCCGATGGTGGCGTAACCGAGGTAAAAATGCCATTCGATGGTTGTGAAGGTGCGGAATTCCCCAAAATACCATCCCGCAAGCACAGTCGTTGCCAAGGCCCAGTGGAAGAGGCGTGTCGGGATGTCCCAGACCTTCTGACGGCTCAGCGTGGAGGAATCCGCCTGGCCGCCAGTTGTCGGGTTATCCATGCCCCCATCTTCCACTGGTTCAGGTTGGGTCATGTCGCGATGCGCGTGGTTTTACCGATTGGTGATCAGAAGTTTTCCGCGCGGTATGCCTTGTGACATGCGCCACATGTCTGCCCGACTTGCCCGACCGCCGGGCCGAGGGCACCTTTGCCTGTGCCCGCCACCTGTACAAGGTTGTCAAC
>JBCBTO010000133.1:0-5890 GCA_039818625.1 Pseudomonadota bacterium | reverse complement strand
ATTTCTATACGGCGACGGTCTATGAAAAAGGGGCGGAACTCGTCAGGATGATCAAAACGATCCTGGGCGATGATGGCTTTGCCAAAGGGCTCGATCTTTACTTTGATCGCCATGACGGCGATGCCGCCACCATTGAGGATTTTTTGTCCTGTTTTGAAGACAGCGCGGGTCATGATCTCAGCCAGTTCAAATTCTGGTATGAGCAAGCGGGCACGCCTCAGATCACGGTCAGAACAAAGTACGACGCCAATGCAGGCCTGTTCGAACTCGATATTGTGCAGATGACCCTGCCAACGCCTGGCCAGGAAAAGAAAAGGCCGCTGCATATCCCGATCCGCTTCGGTCTTTTGGGCCAAGACGGCGGCGATCTGACTTATGGCGCAGTCACCGGTGCAGACATCACCGGGGATGTCATCCATCTCAAAGACGCACACCAAACCGTTCAGTTTTCGGGCGTCTTAGAAAAACCCGTCCCATCGCTGTTGCGCGGGTTTTCCGCGCCCGTGCGCCTGTCGCTGACACTCGATGAAGATGAGCTCATTCATCTCATCGGCAACGACAATGACAGCTACAACCGGTGGCAGGCGATGCAGACCATCGCAATGCGGGTTCTTCTGAATAAGATTGACTGCCTGAGGGCCGATACGCCGCCAGACGACACATATGACTGCTTTTTCCATGGGGTGGAGCAGACAATCGCGGATGACAGCCTCGACCCGGCCTTTCGGGCGCAGTTTCTGGCGTTTCCAAGTGAGGCCGATGTCGCGCAGGAAATCGGAACAGATGTCGATCCTTCGATCATTCACAAGGCGTGCCTCTGGCTTCAGCAAGAAGTATCAAGCCGGGCCAACGACACGCTGATTACGCTTTTTGAGAAAAATCAGGTTCGCGAGCCCTATGATCCGGATGGTGAACAGGTCGGCATGCGCGCATTGAAAAATGCTGCATTGCGCCTTCTTGCGACGGGAGGAGATGATGGGCGGCGGTTTGCCGAAACGCAGTATCAGGTGAGTGACAATCTCACAGACCGGATGGCAGCGCTCACGGCGCTGGTCCATTGCGAGTGTGAGGCTGCAACCTCCGCACTCCACGATTTCGACAAACGCTACCGGTCATCACCGCTCGTGATGGACAAATGGTTCGCCGTGCAGGCGACTTCTCCGCACGAGACGACCCTTGCGACCGTCAAGGAATTGATGAAACACCCGGTGTTCTCAATCACGAATCCAAATCGCATCCGCGCGCTGATCGGCAGTTTCGCGGCTGGCAATCCATCCCAGTTCCACCGGCCCGATGGTGCAGGATATCAGTTCCTCTCCTCCGTGGTCGTCGATCTCGACCAGACCAATCCGCAGGTCGCTGCACGTCTGCTGACGAGTTTCAGCGCGTGGCCTATGCTGGAACAGCGGCGCAAGGAACGGGCAGAACGGGCACTCAGGCGGGTTTCGAATACAGCCGGCCTTTCAACCGATGTGCGCGATATTGTCAATCGCACCCTTGGAACATGACCTGATCGCGCATCACGATGACATGGTAACGGACACTTCACCGAGACCTTCGACGGAATAGATAACCTCATCACCGGCGACGGGAAAACGTGTTTTGAGGGCGCTGCCCGTCATCACCACCTCCCCTTCCCTCAAGAACAACCCGCGCTCGCCCAGATTGTTCGCGACCCAAGCGAGCCCGGAGAGCGGATTGCCAAGCGCTGCGCCTGTCAAACCCCGGTCGATCTCTTCGCCATTCCATGTCAGTGTCCCGGCAAGCGCTGTAAGATCGAGGCTTTGCCAGTCGGTGACAGGCTCCCCCAACACAATTCCACCGCACCAGCATCGGTCGGTCAGCAGTGATATGGCATCAAGATCGCCGTAGTCAGCATGTCTGTCATCGATGAGTTCGAAAGCTGGCATGCAATGGCGGACATAAGGCGCAATTGTATCGGCGTCCCACGAGCCTCGGTCTTTTGGGACATCGGCGGCCATTTCAAAGGCGATTTCGAATTCCAGCCCGAGATGCTGGTGGTCGGCGAGAGAAACGGATGTCGGCGAGCGATGGATCTTCTTTTCAAAAATTGCCCCATAGACGGGTTGGTCCACGCCACACATTTCCTGGATCGCAGGCGATGTGAGCGCGATCTTGTGACCTGCGATCCGCCCCACATCTGTTTCCGCATCCATGATGTCATAAAGCGCCTGTTGAACACCGTAGGCCTCGTCCAGCGTTTGAGGCGCAGTTTCGCCGCGCAGTGGCGCGAAGGGTTCGCGAGCCACGATCGCGCTGAAAATATCACGTGCTACCCGGTTCGCTTTGTCTTCCTTCATGCGTGAAATCCCGTCCGTTTGCCTCGCCAGATGGCGAGACTACTTCAAATTGCGTAGCAATAAAAAAGAAACAGTGATGCAAATTGGCCATTTTACGCCCTGGAAACCGGCTGTTTCGGTCATTAACAAAAAATTATCCCACCTGAAGGCTGGACACGAAGAATCATGTGGATTCAAATGGTGGTGATTCGAACAGGTGGGCGTTCGATCACTCAGTACTAAGCACATTTATCCAATGGGGAAACGAATGACGCGAGCGGACGGAACCGCTGTGTCTACACGACGACGTGTGCCTTTTTTCGACCGTGTGGAACGCCAACATATGTTGGGCGGGCACGCTACTTTTGTGGCCAATCCAACCTATCAAAGGTTGTTGCAGGCAGAACCATGGGTCAGGCGGCTGATCCCAGTTCTGGCCGTGACATTTCTTATTCTAATCGGATTTTCACGGGGTGTTCAGCTTTATGAGAATCGCGAGGCGATGCTGACGACCGCACAGGAAAACCTGGCGCTTGTGGCAACGCTCATCACGCAAGATCTCGAAGAGGTCGATCCGCGTTTGCCAAGACAACAGCTGAACGAACGTCTTATGGCAGCGCTTGCGGATACCCTTCCAGCGGGCGCAACGCGCGATGGACGCACGCTGATGATCACGAGCCCGGATGGTTACATCCATGCTGAAGCTCCGATTTCATCCGGCTATCAAGGCACGTATCTGGCCGATATCCTGGAGCCTACCCAACCACTTTTGACGTTCGGTGAACGGGCGGGTGTCGTGGCGGTTACGATGATTGAAAATGGCGAACTTGCCATTGCCACTGTCCGCCACCTCCCAAACAATCTCGGCACGATTGCGATCTTTCAGCCGAAATCAAAACTTCTCGCACCGTGGCGGGCCGATGTCAGCCTTAACACTTCAATCTTTCTCGGCACAGCGACCCTTTTGGTGGTCATCCTATATGCGTTCTTTTCTCAGACGACACGCGCGGATGAAGCGGACAAAATCTACCACGAGACCTATGCCCGTTTTGACACCGCGCTGAAGCGGGGGATGTGCGGCCTTTGGGATTGGGATATCGGACGCGGTCGGATTTTCTGGTCGCCATCGATGTTTGAAATCATCGGCCTCACACCGCGACAGTCGCTCATCGGCTTTGGCGAGATCAGTGATCTGGTGCATCCCGATGACGTCAATCTTCTGGAAACCGCGGAGCGACTTCTTTCCAAGAACCTCAGTCATGTCGATCAAATCTTTCGCATGCGCCATGCGGACGGCAACTGGATTTGGGTGCGCGCACGCGGACAGGTGGTGACCCACGGCGAGAGTCAAGCGCCGCACCTCGTGGGCATCTGCATTGATGTTTCAGAACAGATGCGTCTTGCGGAAGAAACGAAGACCGCAAACAGTCGCCTTCGCGATTCCATTGAAACGCTCTCAGAGGCCTTCGTGTTGTGGGACGCGGACAAGCGTTTGGTTGTTTGTAATGAGAAGTACCGCAAGCTCAACACCATTTCCCGTGAGGTGCTGAAACCAGGCGTCGCCTATGACGACCTTCTGGCGGCAGCACCCAACCTGCAAAGCACTTTTGCTTCCTGTAATCTCACGTCCTTCGACGAAAACGGGAAGTCGTCGGAGGTGCAAATGGCAAATGGTCTTTGGCTTCAAATCAATGAAGCGCGCACGAAAGACGGTGGCTATGTGTCGATCGGCACCGACATTACGAAATTGAAATGGAACGAAGAACGGCTGCGGGTGCGCGAGCACGAACTCGAAGCGTCCATCGACACTTTGGAGCAATCGGAGATCGAACTGCGCGATCTTGCAGAGATGTATGCGGAACAACGCGAAATCGCGGAGACTGCAAACCGGGCCAAGGCGGAGTTCATGGCAAATATCTCCCATGAATGGCGCACACCGCTCAACGCGATTATCGGGTTCTCCGAAATGATGCGCAGCGGTGCGTTCGGCCCGCTCGGCTCCGAAAAGTATCTCGAATACTGCGATGACATCAACGAAAGCGGCACGTACATGCTCGCCTTCATCAACGATATCATCGACATGTCCGAAATCGAGGCCGGCACGTTCAAGCTCGACCTTGAGGAGTTCGATGCGAACCTGGTCATCGCTGATACCGTTGACGCGTGCAACAATGAGGCAAGTCTGATGCAGATCTGCGTCACCTGTGAAGGACCTGAACCGCTGCCATTGTTTGCTGACCGCCGCGCGTTCAAGCAGATCATGCACAACCTTTTGACCAATGCACTGAAGTTCAACAAAGGCGGCGGCTCGGTCACAATCACCTGCGAGACGGATGCCTCCTTCCTGACAACCCGCGTGTCAGATACAGGCATCGGTATTGCGCCTGAGGCCATCGATCATCTTGCGAAGCCCTTCGCGCAGGTGCAAAGTCAAATGACGAAAAATCACACGGGTTCCGGTCTCGGTCTCGCGATCACCAAGTCGCTGGTCGATATGCATGACGGCACATTCGCCATCGATTCAAAGCTTGGCGAAGGAACGACGGTGACGTTCAAGATTCCGCTGAAGAGTATTGAAAAAGCGGCTGCCTGAACGCCGCCGCTTTCCTATCGGTTTTAAGGGCGCCGCTTAAGAGCGACGCCCGAAACTGAAACCGTTCAGTCTCTCCACTTACCTGGGCCACGGCTTCCGTGACGCCCTTTCCTGCCGAGAATGAGATGTGCCGCGCGTTCGATTTCTCTCGTGTCGACCTGCTTGTCATCATTGCGATCCGCAAGCGCAAATCGTTTCGATAGGACCGTATCCCGCTCCTCGCCGGTGATGTTGTCGTCGTCGTTAAGATCGAGTTTTTCGAACATTCTTTCCGTAATGCGGGCGGACATTCGCTCCACTTTACGGGCAGGCTTGCCGGAGGCATCGCTTACATCTTTACCACGTGCCGCCATGCGCTCTTTGATGCGTGTTTCCACTGCTGTTCGCACCTCAAGCCGCGTCAGCTTTCCGTCGGCGTCCACATCTGTTTTTGTGAAGCGTTCGTTGGCATTACCCAAAAACTCTTCCAGGGAAATCTGGTTGTCGTTGTTTTTGTCCATTTCAACGAACTTGGTCAAAATGCGTGGGCCGCTGGCGGGATGAAAGCCGCGTTCACGTCCTTCTGATGCGGCTCCAGCACCCGTTATCATCGCGCCAAACACAAAGAATGACACGACACTCAGCCGTGCGGTTGTTGATACGTTTTTCATGAGTTCTTTCCTTCATGGTTGTGTCGCCCCCGACACAAATGACGCCGTCAGGTTTTCGCCCTCCGTCGTCGCACCCAAAAGACTGTCCAGAATGGAACAGACGGTCTTCTGGGAAGCCTCAAAATCAGTGGTGAGTCGGTTGATATCCGGTGCATCGCAAAGAGCACAAAGCCGGTTCGCTAAGTCATCTGGAATGCGATCTGGATCTGCGGCCCCATCGAGACATAACCGCTCAAATTGGATGAAGTCGCTGTAGAGCCGATAGATCTTTTGCAAAGCAGCCATCACGTTTTGATCGTGATGATCTGTTTTTGCAATTGAAGTCAGCGCAAGGCCCGTGTTGGTCG
>JBCBTO010000132.1:0-5939 GCA_039818625.1 Pseudomonadota bacterium | reverse complement strand
CTCAATCGCGGCTTCGAAAATGACCTGAACCAGCGTTTTGGCGAGTTCTGGATTGCAGATCAAAAGCCGACACCCACGATTGCCGAGCATCGGATTGGTTTCGGCAAGCTCTTCGATTGTGAAACCGAGTTCCTTTGCTGACACTTTGAGGCTTTTGGCGAGTGCCGCGATATCCGGCTTCGACTTCGGCAAAAACTCGTGGAGCGGCGGATCAAACAGGCGGATGGTGACCGGTCGGTCGCGCATGATTTCAAACAGCGAGACGAAATCAGAGCGTAGAAGTGGCACCAGGTCTTCCACGCCGCGCGTGCGCCCCTCCGCCGTCTCTTCAAGGATGATCCGACGCATGGCATTGAGGCGGTCAGGCTGGAACAGCATATGTTCGGTGCGGCAAAGGCCGATACCTTCGGCTCCGAACTGAACGGCAAGTTCCGCATCCTCCGGGTTTTCGACATTGGTTAAAACCTTCATACGCCGGAAATCATCTGCCCATTCGAGAAGCGTTGAAAGGTCGCCCGAGACTTCAGCTGGTAGGAGATTGAGCTTGCCGTCGTAAATCTTGCCATTTGCTCCGTCGACTGTGATGTAGTCGCCTTCCTGAAACGTGCGGCCCTCAACCTCCAGCGATTTGTCCTCTGGATCAATTTTGAGGCCGGACGCACTGACAATACAGGGTTTTCCAGTACCACGGGCGATCACCGCCGCGTGGCTTGTGAGGCCGCCACGGGTCGTGACAATGGCGGAGGCCGCCTGCATGCCGCGGATGTCTTCTGGCGAAGTTTCCGGCCTTACCAAAACCACTTGCCAGCCTTTCGACTTCAAGGCTTCCGCAGCGCCTGCGGAAAAAACGAGTCGTCCGGCTGCCGCGCCCGGCGAAGCGGAAAGACCTTGCGCGAGTTCGATGCGATCCTGGGTCGTATCGAGACGGGCGTGCAAGATATCAATCAACCGTGCTGGATCGATGCGGCGCACGGCGTCCATCCTCGTAATCGCCTCGGCATGGGCCATTTCGACTGCAAAGGTCACTTCGGCTGCCGTCGACAAAGGCAGCGGACTGCCGTCCAGAATGTAAGCTTCGTCTTCGGTCACCACGAAATCGAGCCGTTCGGCGCGCGCGCTTTTCAATTCCCAGATATTGGCCTGTTTGATGAGCTTCATCAAAACCGGACTTCTGGTTCGGCTTGTCAGCTGAACGGCTTTTTCGCCACCCCCGGCGGGATAAAACTCGCCGAGCACCTTGTTCTCGCCCGACTGTTCGCAGCGTACAGCAATCCAACCCGTGCCGACATCCTGGCTTCCTGTCCAAGGCACATGGACCTGTATCAGGACGCCGATGCCGCCGGCATCGTCGATGTTATAAAGCTGGCGATAAGTCTGAGCACGCGGCTTGTACCATGACTGCCAAATGGCCTGCACGGCGAGGAGCAACTGGTCTGAGGGTGCCAAGGGGAACGCGTCGTTGGTCTCGCGTTTTGCAATCGCGATAAACGTGTCACACAAATCGCGCCAGACAATAGCTCCCGCGCCTTCCACGTTCTCCTGCGCCTCTTCGAAGAGGTGGTCGTCGACTTTAAAAATCTGGCCGGATAGTTCGCGTACAGTCTGCGCGAGCGTCTGGGCTGCACGTTCCTTTGTTCCATCATCAGGGAGAAGATCAATGGCTTCCAGCGTCCACCCGACATAAATGACCGGTACACCGAGACCGCCCTGCGCCTGCGCCGGGCTGAACCGAACGGCGAGGATCAACGGCTCATCCTTGTCGCCGAGCCATTTTCGCGTCGTGCGTTGTAAACCGCGCACCCCGCGCGAGATGTCGACCTGGAAGGACACCGATACATCGCCATCACTGGACAGGGCTTGTCGGCACGCGGAGATCGGCAAGGCCACAGATGGTGGCACCGTGAGGCCGCAAGAGGCCATGGCCGCGAGGCGTGCTGCCTTTGCGCCATAGTTATCAATCGCAAGCTTGATGGACCGCGAGCCGCCGTGGCCGAATCCAACCACCTCATCAGACATCTCACCCCCGCCCGGCAGAAAGCCTGGTACGAAAAATCGGGAATAAGGGCCAACGTAAGTCATGTCTTCATCACGATACAAGCGCCAAGACGCAAAATGGCGGTCCAGAGTATAAAAAACCGTGCCACCAGTTTTTGCATTGCAACATTAATAGGGTGAATTATTAATCGGAAGACTACGTAGCTAGCCTTCGATCAAGCTGAAATCGGCGACGGAGACTGTCGCATTACGTATTTTTTCCAACAATGCCAGCCGGTTAGCCCGCACTGCGACATCTTCGTCGTTCACAAGTACGCTGTCGAAAAAAGCGTCAACAGGTGCTCTGAGTGCTGAAATTGCGGTCATTGCCGCTTCGAAATCTTCGTTTCCGATGGCTTGGGAGGCATCGGCTTGCGCCCGGTCGACGGCGCTCGCGAGCGCCTTTTCTTCCGGCAAACTCAAAAGATCGTCGGAGACGTCATCCGCGATGCTTGTCCCCTTCTTTTCCTCCGCAGCGAGGATATTGGCCGCGCGTTTATATCCTGCGAGTAAGTTGGCGCCATCGTCGGTCTCCAGGAAAGAGCCGAGAGCCTCGACCCGGTGCACGATCATAAGAAGATCATCGGCATCGGGTGTGATAACGGCGTCGATCAGGTCGTGCCGCGCGCCTTTGTCGCGAAGGTAGACTTTCAAGCGGTCATGGAAGAAGGAGAGGAGGTCGGACATGCCCCGTCCGGCATCGTGTACCCACTTCTGAATTTCTACTTTGTCAACACCTTTCAGGTTTCCGACCTCAGTTGTTGCTCTAACTTTTATCTCAAAACCTGATATATCAGCGGACTGAAGTTCCTCGAGTTTTTCTCCTCGTGAAACCATTTCAGGTCCAGCTATGTTCATGAAGATGAATATACCGGCAGTATTCCGCAAGTTCAGTTTCAGATCGTTTTCCAAAACAATCCGTATGACGCCCAACGCCGCGCGTCGCAGCGCATAGGGGTCTTTCGAGCCGGTCGGCTTCTCGTCAATCGCCCAAAAGCCCGTCAGCGTGTCAAGCTTATCGGCGAGTGCGACAGCAATGGCGACCGGGTCGGTTGGTACTTCGTCCGACGGGCCTTGCGGCTTGTAGTGGTCTTCCATCGCGACGATGACCGGGTCTTTCTCACCCGCGCGCTCGGCATAATAGCGCCCCATCAAGCCTTGCAATTCCGGGAACTCATAGACCATTTCCGTCATCAGGTCGGCTTTGCACAGCTGCGCGGCGCGGTCAGCAAGATCGAGATCAGCGCCGACAACCGGCGCGATTTCCTTAGCCAGCGCACAGATACGCTGAACACGCTGAAACTGTGTGCCGAGTTTTTCGTGAAACGTCCCGATTTTCAGTTTCTCGACGCGGTCTTCAAGCGGCGTCTTAAGGTCGGTACGCCAGAAGAATTTCGCATCCGACAGGCGGGCGCGGACGACGCGTCCGTTGCCTTTCGTGACCTCCGTGCCGCCATCGCTCGCCTCGATGCTCGAGACCAGAATGAATTTACTCCTGAGTTCGCCCGTCTTGCGGGATTTCAGGACAAAACACTTCTGGTTTTCGCGGATTGTGAGTTGGATGACCTCGTCCGGGATTTCGAGGAAATCATCCTCGAACGCGCCGAGATGGACGACCGGCCATTCGACGAGACCCGAGACTTCTTCGAGCAGGCCCGGATCTTCGACGAGTTCAAGTCCCTGGGCAAAGGCGAGGTCTTTCGCATCGTGGAGGATGATGTCTTTTCGCCGCTCAGCATCGAGCACGACGTAAGCTTTCTCAAGCTTTGCCATATAGTCGTCGAGGCGCTTCACCTTGATCGCATCCGGCGCGTGAAAACGGTGGCCGTAGGTCACATCGCCGGCGCGGATGCCCTCGACCTCGAAATCGATCACCTCCGGGTCCTCGGTCTCCGGCCCAAAGGTGCAGACGATTGACTGGAGCGGACGCACCCAGCGCATTGAGCCAGACTCTGCCGATTTCGCGCCCCAACGCATGGATTTCGGCCAAGGGAATTTGCGGATCACATCCGGCATGATTTCGGCGATGATCTCCTCAGCCGCGCGGCCCGGCTTTTCGATCACGGCCACATAAAACTCGCCCTTTTTCGGATCGGTCCTGGTTTCGGCCTGATCGATCGATGCGAGGCCCGCACCGCGCAGAAATCCAGCAATCGCCTTTTCCGGTGCGTCGACCCTTGGCCCCTTTCTTTCCTCGCGCACATCGGCGGAGCGAGCCGTTACACCATTGACGGACAGCGCCAGTCGCCTCGGGGTCCAAAACTCCTTCGCGCCTTCATAGGTGAGGCCTGCTTCGACAAGGCCATCCGTCACAAGCTTGCGCAAATCGCCCGCCGCCTTTCTTTGCATGCGGGCGGGAATTTCTTCAGAAAACAGTTCAAGCAGAAGATCGGGCATGGATTTGGCGGGGCCTTGGGATTGACTAAGCCTGCTCTAACAAGCACATGCCCGTTTGTCATCCACCGCAATAGAAAAAGGGGCACGCGACCCGCACCCCTTTGATATCTTTGAAACGCTAACGACTAGCTCTGTGGCAGCAGGACCTTGTCGATCACATGAATGATGCCGTTTTCCGCCTTGATGTCGGCTGAGACGACATTTGCGTTGTCGACGGTCACGCCCGATGCGGTCTTTTCGATAGACAGCGTGCGGTCACCGCCGCTTTTGATGGTGCGGACCGGAATTGCCTTGTGCGGCAGTTGATTGGACGCAAGCTTGCGCGGCAAAACATGATAAGACAGGATTGCTGCAAGCTGGTCCTTGTTTTCCGGCTTGAGCAGTGTTTCGACCGTTCCTTCCGGCAAGGCCGCGAAGGCATCGTCCGTCGGTGCAAACACCGTCAGGTTGTCGCCATCTGCCAGTGCACCGGCAAGACCTGCGGCTTTCGCGGCAGCGATCAATGTGTTGAACGTGCCTGCGTTCTGGGCGACTTCAACGATGTTGGCCGCTTTCACGGTTCCAGCTGTCATAAGGGCGAGCGAAAGTGCTGCGCCAAATGCAAATTTGCGCATTGAATTTTCTCCGTTTTCAGTTGTTCGTCGGGCGTTGTTCTCCCTGGCCCGATATTCTTTTTACGTGCTTTTACGGATTTGGATCACGTTGTTTTTACGACGCCATTTCGGTGGCTAAAGTTTGTTGTGCGTTCCGTCGCAAAACGGCTGACCGTCGGTCATCTTGCACCCGCAAAAAAACTTGCGGCCATCTTCTTCCGCCTGCCACATCATCGGGGTAAAGGCCGTGTCCTTATGACTGCCGTCGCAAAAGGGCTGGTTCGATGACTGGCCGCATGTGCACCAGAAGTATTTCTTGCCCGCCTCGACTTCTACGGGGATCGGTGACTTTTGAGCGATCACGGGTTTGTTCGCGTCTTCAGACATGGTGTTCTCCTGGTAACGTATCTACCACTTGACCGGCTTGCTCAGCCATCGCCGGAACGGTTTGAAAATGTCAGAGCTGGCAGTTGTGTTCATTTCACTTTTTTGGTGTTTTTCGATGCCATCTCTTTGAGTGGACGGTGTGAGCGCTGGCGCTTCTTCATGCGTTTCTTTTTCAGTTTGGCCGCTTTCTTGAGCTTCGCCGTCGTGGTTTGCTTTGGCAGCTTCTTGCGCGTTACCTCCCGAACAGTCGCCACGAAAGCTACCGGCCGAGACGGCCACCTCATCGCTTTCCGTTGGCGCGCTCAGGTCTTCAGCCTGCGAAGAGCTGTCTGCCGCGTCCTGTGTTTCAGCCTCTGGCGCGTCAACACCTGATGTTTCAGCGTTCGCCGCTTCGGTGTCTTCTTCGTTTGACAGCGCTGCTGCAGCGGTCGCCTCCGCATCTGTTTGTCCGTCAGACGACTCTCCTGATTGGCGGGTCAAATTGAGCCCGCTCCCCTGCCATGACGATTTGTGAGCTGCATCCTCCGC
>JBCBTO010000131.1:0-5991 GCA_039818625.1 Pseudomonadota bacterium | reverse complement strand
CGTGCCCGGTGTGCCGCATGCTTTCCTCGCCACCGGCGCGCAAGGTGTGACATACGCCACGAATGTTTGGCACCATCCCTTGATCGCGGTCAAAGACGTGAGCGATTTTTTGGTGATTGATCGCGATGGGAAGGGCGGCAATCTGGAAGAAGCTTTCTACCCAGCGCCCCACATACTTCAGTCTTCGGAGATCGGATGATGGGAAAACTCACCACGCACGTCCTCGACACAATGGCCGGAAAACCGGCGGCAGCACTCTCGATTGCACTCTACCGGATCGACGGCGAGCGCGCGCTTTTGAAAGAGGTTATGACCAATTTGGATGGCCGTGTCGATGCGCCGCTCCTCGCGGGGCCGGACCTCGAAACCGGCACGTATGAGCTTCTGTTCAAAGCCGGGGATTATCTACGCGCCCACAATGCGGCCTTATCCGATCCGGCGTTTCTGGATGAGATTCCGATCCGTTTTTCCATCGCCAACCCGGACCAGCACTACCATGTGCCGCTGCTCTTATCGGCGTACGGATACTCGACCTATCGCGGGAGTTGAACCTCTTAGGTGAATTCGTAATATCCTTCTTGGGATCGCGACCGCTAAGTGGCTCGGGCCAGAGGAGTAATTGGCGTAGTGCTATGCTTCAAACCGGCCATTCAATACCCCAAAACTAGTCAACTGTTACTTTAACATCTGGCATGGAAATATCGGTACCATCACGTTCTTCCAGTCGCTTATGAAAATCCGCAATTTCGGCGTTATTCAGAAGTTGTCTTAAAGCGATGGTATGGCGGTTGTCTTCCAATGCGAGCGCGCGGATTAATAATCTCTCCGGGCTTGCTACGGCGTGCTCATAGGTAACGCGCGACTTAGAACCCCAAAAGACGCCGACTAATAGATTTGTCACTAGCCCGATCGTTGCAACTCCCAAAAACGCCTGAGTGTTTGGTCCTTTTGTACCAACCAAATAAATAAGGACGCCACCAAACAGACTGAGAACGGCGGGTAAGACTGCACCCACCGCAGACACTCGGCTCATTCCCGTAATTTGACCGGTGGTAACTCCGAGTAACGAAAAGGCAAAAACAACGAGAAAAAATCTAAACCTTGCGTTACGCTCTTCAAACAGACCTGAGCTTATATAGGTTAAACAAACAGTTATTACAAAAGGAAGCAGGAATATTGGCCACAACGCAATCCAGATTTGTTTGTCGGTCAAATAATCTGGCATAAAAAATCCTCAATATCTATACACGCCCTCCATGAAGGCCGCTTGGTGGTAATGGCTTGAAAGTTTCAACCGCTGGAAAGCTGTCAAGATCGTCTCTCGGTACACGTGCGGTTGCGGGAGGAAAGCCCTTTGGGTCTAGTTTGTAAATCGTCTTAATCTGAACCAGGCATTCGATTTGTTGCTTAATCTCAGTAATTGCATTGCAACACGACTGTCTCTGAGCAGAATCAAGTAAGAAAGTGCATTTCTGTATTGCTGAAAGTTGCAGCTCGTCTTCCTTTTCTTCTTCAGAAAATGCAAAATCTGCAGACAACGAAAAGATCAGTGACAAGATATAAATCCGCTTTTTCATTTAAGAAAGTCCTTTAACAATCATATTGATTATAGTCCAACTGAACCGGTGTCACAAGTTTCTAGCGTTCAAACCACGCCTTCAATAGCTGCCGCTCCTCGCGGGTGATCCCTGAGAGATTGCCAGGCGGCATGGCGTGGGTGACGGCGGACTGCACATAAATCGACCAGGCCTGTCGTGCGATCTCTTCTTTTGTTTCTAGGTAAACGCCCTTCGGCGCGACATGGATGCCATCCCAAAACGGCTCGCGGGCATGGCACATGGAACACCGCCCTTGCACGATGCCGGCGATCTCCTCGAAATCGGGATGGGCCTGCATCACGCTCACGAACGCTGAAGGCGCTTTCGCTTCGGTTTCGTCATCCCCAAAAGGCGAAAAGCTCGAAAGCCAGACGATCACGAGGAAGATCGTCGCCGTCGCAAGCCACGTCCAGTTCGGTGCCGCCTTGCGCGCGTGTTTGGTGTTGAAGTAGTGGCGGATGGTGACGCCCATCAGAAACACAAGCGCCGCGATCAACCAGTTGAATTCGGTCGCAAACGCCAGCGGATAATGCGGCGATAGCATCAAAAACACGACGGGCAGCGTCAGATAGTTGTTATGCGTCGAGCGCTGCTTCGCGATCACGCCATAGACGGGGTCTGGTGTTCTGCCCGCCTTCATGTCCGCTACCACAATTTTCTGGTTCGGAATGATGATGAGAAACACATTGGCCGACATGATCGTCGCGGTGAACGCGCCGAGATGAAGAAGCGCCGCACGGCCTGAAAAGACTTGCGTATAACCCCAGCTCATCGCCACGAGCACGAAAAACAACAGCACCATCAGCACCGTGTCGCTTTTGCCCTGAAGCAGGCGACAAAGCGCGTTGTAGATGAGACATCCACCCGCCAGCGAGGCGAGTGAAATGCCGATGGCGACGGGCGCGGACAAGTCCATCACCGTCCGGTCAATCAGATAGAGTTCCGCACCGACATAATAGACGATCACGAGCATCAAAAAGCCCGAAAGCCAGGTGGCGTAGCTCTCCCATTTAAACCAGGTGAGGTGTTCCGGCAGGCTCGCGGGCGCGACCATGTATTTCTGGATGTGATAGAAGCCGCCGCCGTGAACCTGCCATTCCTCGCCTTTGACGCCGTCTGGCAGGTGCGGACGATGGATGAGGCCAAGGTCGAGCGCGATGAAGTAAAACGACGACCCGATCCAGGCAATCGCCGTCACGACATGGAGCCAGCGCACGGCAAAGCCAAGCCATTCCCATATCAAGACCATGTCGCTCATGGGTCAGGCGGTCTCTTCTACGTTTGCTGTCTCGAACGCGCGCATGATCTCCGCCGCCACATAGCTTGCGATCACCGCTGGACGCTTGTCACCGGATGGCCCACCAATGGGGGAGGTGACGCGCGCGCAATCGGCTCGGTTGCCGCCGTCGCGTTCATACCAGCGTTCGAACTGAGCGCGCTTGGTCTTCGATCCGATCATGCCGAGATAGGCGGCGTCTCGCTTAAGAACCTCGCTTAGAATGACGAAATCAAGAGCGTGGTCATGAGTCATGGTGACAAACGCCGAGCCTGTGCGCGCGCCTTGAACAAGGCTCTCCGGCATGGCGAGAAGATGATGATGGACAGCGTCCGTTGCCATGGAAAGCTCGGCTTCCCGACTGTCGATGAGATGGGTATCAATGGGTAACAGCGAGAGCGACGCCGCGAGCGCACGGCCCACATGCCCCGCGCCGAAAACATAAACGGCTGGATTGCCGCGTTCGATCTCTTCGACCTCTCTGAGAAGCGCATCGCCATCTCTGACCCGCGCGAGTGACAGCACCACATTCCCGCCGCAACACTGGCCGATCTCCGGGCCAAGCGGCAATTGCATTGTGTCCTTATCAATGCCTGTCGCGAGCATCTTTCGGGCGTGGTCGATCGCCATATATTCGAGTTGCCCGCCGCCGACAGTGCCATGAATAGCGCTTGTCGACACGACCATCAGCGCATCGCCCTCGCGAGGCGTCGAGCCTTTGGCACTCGCGACACGCACGACGATAGAGGGGCTTTGCAAGAGTGTTTGTATGTCTGTCATGCGCGCCCTTTTAACCGCTCCACAGCCATCAAAACGCGCTCGGGCGTGGCGGGCGCATTGAGGCGTGGACATTCGCGATAATCGGCAACGCTGGCGACGGCCATCGAAAGCGCCTCCAGAACCGAGTTCGCCAGCATGAACGGCGGCTCGCCGACGGCCTTTGAGCGCTTGATTGTCATCTCACGATTTTCCGACCAATCCGCGAGCTTGACGTTGAAGACGCGCGGCACGTCCGACGCCAGCGGGATCTTGTAGGTCGAAGGCGCGTGGGTGCGAAGCCGCCCGGTATCGTCCCACCAGAGTTCCTCGGTCGTAAGCCAGCCCATGCCCTGAATGAACCCACCTTCGATTTGCCCGAGGTCGATGGCCGGGTTCAGGCTCTTGCCCACATCGTGAAGGATATCGACCCGGTCAACCTGATATTCGCCGCTCAGCGTGTCGATGGAAACCTCGGAAACCGCCGCGCCATAGGCGAAATAATAAAACGGCCGCCCGGTT
The DNA here is from genome assembly GCA_039818625.1 of Pseudomonadota bacterium. Taxonomy (GTDB): domain Bacteria; phylum Pseudomonadota; class Alphaproteobacteria; order Rhizobiales; family JACESI01; genus JBCBTO01. The sequence goes on along the minus strand of JBCBTO010000131.1, from coordinate 1,839 downwards.
CCCTTTGCGCGGTCCCAGTGGATTTTTGGCGTTTTATAAAACCCGGCAGCGGAGAGATGCACCCGCGCTATATACGCCTGTTTCACGAAGTCGGCGAAAGCGATGATTTCGCTCCCGACGCGCACGTGGCCGGGCAGAAATTCCAAGTCTTCAGTTTGCCATTTCTCAGACGCGAAGGCGATGAGTCGTGCCTTGATCTGCTCGCACGCGTCGAGAGCCGCCATGGCGTTGAGATCGGTGCCGGAGGATGCCGCCGTCGCCGACGTGTTCGGAACTTTGTCGGTTTGTGCCGCTGTGATCTGGATTTGGTCGATGTCGACCTGAAACGCGTCTGCCACCACTTGCGCGACCTTGGTGTTCAACCCCTGACCCATCTCCGTGCCGCCGTGGTTCAGATGCACCGACCCGTCCTGATAGACATGCACAAGCGCGCCCGCCTGATTGTACCAGGTGGCGGTGAAGGATATGCCGAATTTGACGGGTGTCAGCGCGATGCCCTTCTTGATGACGGGGCTTTTCCGATTGGAAGCTGTGATATCCGCGCGCCGCGCGCGATAGTCGCTGTCGTGCTCCAGTTCCTCCACCAACTGTTTGAGGATGTTGTCTTCCACCCGCTGATGATACGGCGTGACGTCGCACCCCTCGCGGTAGAAATTCGCCTTGCGGATATCGAGCGGATCGCGCCCGAGCGCGTAGGCGATTTCCTCGATCACGCGCTCTGCGACGAGTGTCCCTTGCGGCCCACCGAACCCACGAAACGCCGTGTTCGAAACCGTGTTCGTTTTCATCGGTTTCGATTGCAGCCGAACATCCGGGATATAGTAGCAATTGTCCGCGTGGAAGAGCGTTCGATCCGTCACAGGCCCTGACAAATCGGCGGAAAATCCGCAGCGCGCGGCAAAGGTCGCGTCCATCGCCTCAATCACACCCTCGTCGTCAAAAGCGATGTCATAGCTTGCGAGATAATCGTGCCGCTTGCCAGTGAAAATCATATCATCGTCGCGATCAGGTCGCAGTTTCACCGGTCGCCCGAGTTTGCGCGCCGCAAGTGCCGCTATGACCGCGAACTGGTTTGACTGCGTTTCCTTGCCGCCAAAGGCCCCGCCCATCCGGCGCACATGGACCGTAATGGCCGCTGCCGGAACGCCGAGGACACCCGCCACCATGTGCTGAACCTCGCTTGGATGCTGCGTAGACGACCAGATCGCCATCGTGTCGTCTTCGCCGGGGATTGCGAGAGCGATATGCCCTTCGAGATAGAAGTGATCCTGCCCACCGATCCGCATCTCCCCTGTGAGGCGGTTGGTTGCCTTGACAAGCGCCGATGCTGCATCCCCACGTTGAAGCGTGAGCGGATCGGTGACAAAGGGCATGCCGTTTGCCACCGCCTCGGCAACGTCGATGGCAGCGGGAAGGGGGGAAATGTGTAGGTTCGCTTTTTGCGCCGCGCGCCGCGCTTGGTCACGCGTCTCCGCGATGACGACGAAGACCGGCTGGCCGTGAAAGGAGACACCACCCTCGGCGAGGATTGGCTCATCATGCTTGTGCGTCGGGCTGATGTCGTTCTCACCGGGAATATCAGCGGCAGTAAGCGCCGTGACCACGCCCGGTGCGGTCAAAACTTGACTGAGATCCAGCAAGTTGATGGTGCCGTTTGTATGGTCTGAGAGGCCGAGATAGGCGTGGAGTGTGCCCTGCGGCTCCGGGATATCGTCGATGTAGACGGCACGCCCTGAGACGTGCTTTGCGGCGGACTCGTGCTCCAGCGATGTATGGACTGTCCCTTTGACGTCCGTCGTCATCGGCGTTTTCGAGACGCGGTTCATCATTCCGCCGCCT
>JBCBTO010000130.1:0-6014 GCA_039818625.1 Pseudomonadota bacterium | reverse complement strand
CCTTCTCGATCTCTGAGGCACGCGTCTTCCGCTCTTCCGCTATGCGCGCAGCGGTCACCCCTTGCCGAGCCGAGATGCTGGCCGGATCTTCGGCTCGTTGGCGGCCTATGTCGCGCTCGCGAAGGTCCTGTTCATAGGCGATCCGCTCAGCGGCCACCTTCTTCTCTTTGGCGATCCGCTCCGCTTCAGTCGCCTGCGCTTTTGCAATCTCAGCGACCTCGAGCGCCTTTGCCCGGGCGATATCGCGTTCCTTGGTCTCTTCCTCGCTTGCAATGCGCTGAACGCTGACCCGTGCTTCCTGCGCAATGCGCGCGGCTTCCACCGCTTCGCGAGCGGCGATCTCCGCTTCGTCAATTGCCTTGTTCCGGGCAATTTCGAGCGCCCTAACCCGCTCTTCCTGCTCAATGCGCTTCGCACTCGTTTCTTCGCGCGCCGCAATCTGGGAGTTTTCAATCTCCTTCTGTTGCGCGATTTCGAGTTCACGGGTCGCCTTGTCTGCCTCAATCCGGTCAGCGGAAAGGTCTTTCTGTCGGGCAATCTCCGCCGCCTCAACCGCCTTCTTGCTTTCAATCTCCGCCGTCTCAATCGCTTTTTGGCGTTCTATCTCGCGCGCACGCGTCGCCTTTTGAGATTCGATCCGCTCAGCACTGACAGTTGTTTCCTGAGCAATGCGCAGCTTTTCAGCTTCCTCACGCGCTTTGATCTCAGCTTCTTCAATGGCGAGATTGCGCGCAACCTCCCGCTCCCGCGTTTCGCGCTCAAGCTGAATGCGCGCTTCTGTGACGGCATTTTCCTGCGCGATCTTCGCCTCTGTGACGGTTTGCTCCTGCGCAATCCGCGCCTTCTCAATCGCTTCCTTCGCGATGATGTCAGCCTCATCGATGGTGCGGCGGCGCTCGATCTCCAGTGCTTCCGTCTCGCGATCTTTCGCGATCCGCGCTTCCGTCACAGTCTTTTCCTGCGCGATGCGGGCTTTCTCAATCGCCTCCTTGGACGCGATATCGGCAGCCTGCGTCTTCTGCTCGGTCTTGATCTTCTCCTCGGTGAGGTTTTTCTCCTGATTGATCCGCGCGATTTCGAGTGCCTCGCGGGTCGCGATCTCGGCCTCCTCGACGATCTTCTGACGTTCGATCTCGCGTTGGCGCACCTCGCGTTCAGAGGCAATGCGCGCCTCTGAGATTTGACGCTCATTGGCGATGCGTGCCGTTTCAATCGCTTCTTTGTTAATAAGGCTCGCCTGCTCGGCTTCCTTCTCGCGCTCGGCCCGCTCCTTCACGAGATCGGCCCGCTGTTGCGCCCGGCGGAATTCAATCTCGCGCTCCTGCTCAAGCCGCGCCTGCTCGCTTTCCTTCTCGATTTCAAGCGCCTGTTTTTCTGCTTCCAGATTGCGCGAGCGGATTTTGATCATCGAATCCTGCTCGATGTCATTGCGTAGCTTGCGACGTTCTTCGACCGCCTGAATGACACTCGTCAAACCCTCAGCATCAAACCGGTTTGACGGATTGAAATAGGCAATATCCGTCTGGTCGATATCGGTGATGGCAACGCTTTCAAGTTCGAGCCCGTTCTTGTCGAGGCCCACCTGTGCCGCCTGAAGAACACGCGCGACATATTCGTTGCGGTTTTCATGGATTTCTTCACTCGTCATTTCCGACGCGACCGTGCGAAGCGCGGAAATGAATTTGCCGGATAGAAGGGAATGCACCCGCTCTGGCTCCAGCGTGCGACGGCCGAGCGTTGCAGCGGCAAGGCTTACCGCTTGCTTTGTCTGCCCGACGCGCACGTAAAACTCAGCATCCACATCAATTCGCAGGCGGTCCTTGGTGAGAAGCGCCTCCTCCTTCTCGCGCGTGATCGCAAGATCGACGGAGTTCATCGCGACCGGCGTGATGTCATGGATAATCGGCCACACGAATGCGCCGCCGTCGATCACCACCTTCTCGCCCAGAAAACCGGTTCGCACGAAAGACACCTCTTTCGTCGACCTTTTGTAGAGCCAATGCATCACCCAATAGATGATGAAGATGACGATAACCGCCAGAATGAACCACAGGACCAATTGGCCAATAAGTTGTCCGGTCATTACTTCCTCCGTCGAGGCGCTGCCTAGCGCCCGATTTGCTTGAACTTTCTGGTTTGTTCTGTGAGCGCCACTTCCGTCGGCAGCCGTTCCATAGAGGACGCGCCGTAAAAGCCGTGGCAGTTTTCCGTATTCTTCAAAACGAACTCGGCATCGTCCGGCATGGCAACGGGTCCGCCGTGAACGAGGATGATCTGGTCAGGGTTGACCGCGAGAGCCGCCGCCGCCCATTCGTCGACGAGCGCAGGCGACTGTTCGAGCGTTACGGCGGTTTCAGCACCAATGCTGCCGCCGGTCGTCAGGCCCAAATGGCACACGATGATGTCAGCACCCGCCTTCGCCATCGCTTCGGCATCTTCAGCCGAAAATACGTAAGGCGTCGTGAACATGTCCTTGTCATTCGCCATTTTGACGACATCGATTTCGAGCTGATAGGACATGCCCGTTTCTTCGAGGTTAGCCCGGAAGTTCCCGTCAATCAGCCCGACCGTTGGAAAGTTCTGAATGCCCGAGAAGCCAGCCGCTTTGATCTCGTCCAGAAACTTGTCCATCATTCTGAATGGATCAGACGCACAGACACCGGCGAGCACCGGGGTGTTTTTCACAACCGGCAGAACCTCGCCCGCCATCTCCATGACGACACCGTTCGCGTCCCCGTAAGGCATCAAACCCGCAAGACTGCCGCGCCCGGCCATGCGATAACGGCCTGAATTGTAGATAACGATGAGATCAATCCCACCCGCTTCCTCGCACTTCGCAGAAAGCCCGGTGCCCGCGCCGCCGCCAATGATCGGCTCGCCCCTGGCGATCATGTCGCGATATTTCGTTAGTAAGTCTTTCCGTGCGAACAAGGGTCTAGCCTCCTACTGCTTTTTTGGGTTGACCCGAGAAGAAACCCCGGAAGGTCTTTATGACCAACTCTGCGAATTCCGGATCATTGATGTTATGTGGCACTCGAATGAGCTGCCGCTCTGCCGTCTGGCGAACCGTCTTTTCAAGCGCCGTAAAAAGTGCCGCATTGGCCTGCGGATCGTGGAATGCCATCCCCGGCGCATCAAGCAGCGACACGCCACCTTCCGGCAGGAAGAACCGAACCGGGCCAGTCATCTGATTGAGCCGCTCGCCGATCCACTCGCCCATGGCGGTGTTCTCTTCGACGGTCGTGCGCATCAGCGTGATTTGCGGGTTGTGCTCGTAAAGGTTTCGACCACGATACTTCTCCGGCACGGTGTCGGGTGCTGCGAAATTCACCATGTCGAGCGCGCCACACGCACCGATATAAGGAAGCCCCGCGCGGATGGACGCGCCGAACCGGTCTTCGTTGGCGGCGAAAACACCGCCCGCGACCATGTCGCAGATTTCGGTCGTCGTGATGTCGATGATGGCGGTCAGCATCCCGCTGTCCATCAGTTTTTCCATGGACCGCCCGCCAACACCGGTGGCATGAAAAACGAGACAGTCGAAATCGTCTTCGAGCGCTGCTGTGATCTGCTGCACGCACGGCGTGGTCACGCCGAACATCGTAAGGCCGACAGCGGGCTTGTCGTCTGATGCGACTTTCGCCTCCACATCAAGCCGGCTCTTCACCATGCCCGCAAGCGCGCCAGCGCCGTTCGCGAGCACTTCGCGCGTAATGGAATTGATACCCTGTACGTCAGCGACCGAATGCATCATCATGATGTCAGATGGCCCGACATATTGCTCCACATTGCCGCTTGCGACTGTCGAGATCAGAACCTTCGGAATACCGACCGGCAGGCTACGGAACGCGGGCGCGACGAGTGCCGTCCCGCCGGAACCGCCAGCACCAATGACGCCCGCCACATTGTCCTGTGCTTTCATCCAGCGCTCGAAGGCGATCGTCATGCCTGCCACCGCCGTGCCACGATCGTCAGTGAAAACACCGGACGTTCCGCGCGGATGATGCGAGGCGACAACATTGGCCGGAACCTCCGCACCGGAATGTTTGCCGCTGGTCGAAAGATCGACGAGCGCGACGGTCAAACCGGCGGCTTTGATGATGTCCCTCATATAAGTGAGTTCATCACCCTTGGTGTCGAGCGTGCCGCAGACATAGACCGTGTTGCGGGCGGCGCTGCGGGCGGGGGGGCGTTTGGAAGAAGCTTCGTTGTCGTTGTTGCTCATGGGGGCTGACGTCGTCCTCGCGTTTCCTTCAATCACGCGCACAGGCACAGAGGCTGACCAACGCGTCGGGATTTTCGGGTTTGAAATGTAGATTTTCGTGGGACCGCGCTCGACTGGCGTCTCATCCTGTCGTGTGGCCTGTGGTGGCGGCGTTTCATCATGGGCGTGGCGCCCGACACCCAGCAAAGCCTGCTGAAGATCACGGTCGGAGGCGAGAAGCCCGGAGGGCATCACGCGATTGATCTGACCATTGACCATGATCGCGACCTGTTCGGAGATCGCGCAGGCAACACCGATATTCTGCTCGATCACCAGCACATTGATATCGCCCTCCTCGCCAAGACGGATCAGCATATCCGCAACCTGCGTGACGATGACGGGCGCGAGACCTTCCGTCGGTTCATCCATGACGAGAAGTTTCGGATTGAGAAGAAGCGCGCGGCTGATCGCGAGCATCTGCTGCTCCCCACCGGAAAGCTGACCGCCGCCGTTGTTCTTGCGCTCCGCCAGCCGTGGAAAAACGGAGTAAATCCGTTCCGGTGACCATGACCCATTTTTCTGTGCGACGAGCTTCAGATGTTCATCGACGGTAAGCGAGCGCCATAGCCGCCGCCCCTGAGGTACATAGCCAACGCCGAGACGCGCGATATCCGCAGGTCCCTTGCCAACAATACTCTGACCGTCGACCGTGATCGAGCCCGACGAAATGTCGACAAGCCCCATGATCGCCTTGCATGTCGTTGTCTTGCCCATCCCATTACGGCCAACAACCGAGAGAACACCGTGGTTCAAGGTGAGGTCCACGCCCTGTACTGCGTGCGATTGACCGTAGAAAACGTTGAGACCTCGGATGTCGAGGATATTGGTGCTGCGATCAACCATGGCCGAGCCCATCTTCCCCGCCGAGATAAAGCGCCTGCACCTCTTCGTCTTCTTCGATCTCGGAGGGTTTGCCCTCTTTGAAGACGCGACCATTGTGCATCATGGTCACATAATCCGACACGCGCAGCGCCACATCCATGTCGTGTTCGATGATGACGTAGCCCACATGGGCGGGAAGTTCGGTCAGGATTTCAATGAGCTCGCGCCGCTCCGTCGGCGACAATCCGGCAGCCGGTTCATCGAACAAGATGAAACGCGGCGCGCCGGAAAGCGCCATCGCAATCTCAAGCTGTCTTTGCTGCCCGTAGGAAAGTTCGGAGACGAGGGTTCCGGCAACATCATCCAAATGAACAAGATGGATGAGTTCATGCGCAGACGCCATCACGGTGTCATTTCGACGAGCCCGCAGGAAAGAAAACCGGCTACGCGACACACCGCAGCAAGCAAGGTAGACATTGTCGAGGACAGAAAGACCGGTAAAGAGCAGCGAAATCTGATAGGTCCGCCTCAGTCCCCGTCGAATGCGCTCGTGGGCCGGGAATGCGGTGATGTCCTCGCCGAAAAAGCGAATGCTGCCGCTCGTCGGCTTGAAGTCCCCGGTGATGCAGTTGAAAAGCGTCGTCTTGCCCGCGCCGTTGGACCCGAGGACTGCCCGCCGCTCACCCGGTTGCACTGTCAGCGTCACGTCGGAAAGCGCGGCCAATGCGCCGAACATCTTGCCGACGCCACGCAATTCCAACGCATTGGCGCTGCCGCCACCTTTAAGACGTTCGGAAACGGAGAGAACCGGTGCGTTCATCCTCTGCCCTCCCGCTCTCCCGTCAGCGGGTCTTTGCCAAGTGACGAACGCCAGCGCTTCCAAAGCCCCAAAATGCCATCGGGCGAGAAAAACACGATGAGCAAAAAG
>JBCBTO010000129.1:0-6039 GCA_039818625.1 Pseudomonadota bacterium | reverse complement strand
ATCGCCTTGTTTGCGAAGGTCTGAGATGACCGAAAGACCATCACGTTCGGGCAGCATGCGGTCGACGACCAGGACGTCATAATCGACTTCGCTCGCGAGATGGAAACCCTTTTCACCATCCTCCGCCTGATCGGCGACATGGCCGGCTTCGCGCAAGGCCTTTGCGAGATAATCTGCGGCCTCTTGGTCGTCTTCGATGATGAGAATACGCATATCGTTCGCCCGCTCACGTCGCTGAGTCTCTTACGAGTTTAAGGGTTTTTCGTTTGAGGGAAACGAATACCCCATATCGTTTTGCGGGAGTGGTGGGCTTGTTTCAAGAACAGGCCCACCACCCGAGCGGTCGGTCATTCGGGGGCGACTGAATGATAACCGACCATTTTCATGTGGGTTTAACCGGCGTCTTTCACGGGCAATGCGACAAAGCGCGTGCCTGCACGCCCTTCAACACGCAGAAGAACCGCTTTTTTCCCGTCTTTCTTCGCCGCATCAATCGCTTTCTTTGCAGCGCCCGGTCCTTTTACGGATGTACCGGCAATTTCGGAAATGACATCACCGACGCGGATACCCTTTTCTGCAAGGGGACTGTCGGGCAGAACGTTGGTGACGACCACGCCGTTGCCATCGTCTGCCGGTTTCAGTTCAAGACCGAACTCATCCATCATGGTTGGGACTGCGGGTTCTGCCGGCGCGGGGGCTGCGGCCTGCTGACGCTCCGGCAATTCTCCGAGCTTCACCGTGATGGTCGTGGATTTGCCATCCCGGAAGACCGTCAAATCCACATCTGTGCCAGGGCTCAGGCCCGCGATACGACGCGACAAGTCTTTCGGATCGTCGATCGGCTGGCCGTTGACGGCGACGATGGTATCACCCGCCCTGACACCCGCCTTAGAAGCCGGGCTGCCGTCTTGCGGGACGGTTACAAGCGCGCCGCTCGTATCAGCGAGACCGAGGCTGTCCGCGATATCGCGGCTGACCGACTGAATTTGCACACCGAGGAAACCGCGAACCACCTTGCCGTCATCTTTCAGGTCTTCGATCACGGTTTTCGCAGTTGCCGCAGGAATTGCGAACGCGATCCCCACATTGCCACCTGACGGGGAGAAAATCGCGGTGTTCACACCGATGACTTCGCCGTTCAAGTTAAACGCAGGACCGCCGGAGTTGCCTTTGTTCACGGCAGCATCAATCTGCAGGAAGTCATCGTAAGGACCGGCGCCGATGTCACGACCGCGTGCGGATACGATGCCCGCAGTTACCGTTCCGCCGAGGCCGAACGGGTTTCCGACTGCGACCACCCATTCACCCACGCGGCTGTCGGTGTCCGCAAACTTCACATAGGTGAACTTGCGATCTTCCTTGACCTTTAAAAGCGCAAGGTCGGTGCGTGCATCCGTGCCAATCAGATCGGCTTCGAGCTCTGTTCCGTCATCCGTGACGATCAAGAACTCGGTTCCCTTGTCGACGACGTGGTTGTTCGTGACGACGAAACCATCTTCAGAAATGAAGAAGCCGGAGCCTTGTCCCTGCGCGAACCGACGGCGATTTGGCTGACCACGCTCACCGCGCTGCTGACCTTGGCCGAATTCACGGAAGAAGCGGTTGAAAGGGTGGTTTTCTGGCAAATCCCGGAAGCCCGGCAGATTTTCAAACGGATTTTGACCGTTGAAGCTGAATGACGTGGACTGGACTTCGGACTTTACACGGACACTGACAACGGCTGGTTTCACCTCATCAACCACATCGGCGAAACCCACGACCTGCTGCCCTTCGACACGCACGGGTTCGGCAAAAACGGTTGTTGGGGTGGAAAGCAGTGTCTGGCCCGCAAACGCGGTGACGAGACCGAGGCCAAAAACACCGGCCGCAAGAGAGCGCGCTCGGGATTTCAACAAGGATTTTTTGGGGGAGTTCATTCTGGTGGGCTCCATATTTCTTATCGCATCTCGAGGACGGCGCGATTGCACCCGTCCGCTTGAATGACAATATGGAGTTCGAAACCTTACAGTGCCCTTTCGGGGGCATTAAAGTTTTGTAATGTTTGGAAAGATGATCACGCCGCCCGCCTTAAACGTTATGGCGACGTCACTTGTGTTGCGACCTTAGCGCCCTTTTCCAGGGTTCGGTGGACCGGACATTTATCAGCGATTTCAAGGACTTTCGCCGTCATATCATCGCTTAAAGCACCCTCCACGGTGATCTTTCGCTCGAAACGGTCGATCTTACCGCCCTTCGCAATCAGGTCTTCTGAACAGTCGTGGCAATCCTCAGCATACACTTTGCCGTGATTCACTTCGACTGAAACGCGGCCGAGATCGATTTTCTTGAAGTCGGCATACATGCGCAGCGTCATGGAGGTGCAAGCGCCGAGTGCGGCCGCAAGATAATCGTAAGGGCCGGGTCCGGTATCGAGACCGCCGACCTTCATCGGCTCGTCCGCCATCAGATGATGTTTGCCAGCGCGGACAGCGTTTTGAAACTTGCCCTGCCCAGTCTCCGATACCAACACCCCACCTGGGTGATTGATGTCAGCCGTTTCTTCACCACCGATGAACCGGCTGACCCATGCCGCGATGACGGTTGCCGCGTAAGATGCATCTTCTGCCCGCGTCAACAAGTGGTCCGCGTTGTCGAGGGATACGAAGCTCTTTGGATGTTTCGCGGCGGAGAAGATGTCACCCGCGTTTTCAATGCCAACGGTCGCATCGGTCGGCGCATGCATGACCATCAACGCCTTTTTCATGCGGGCTGCGCTTTCGGTGACGCTTGTCTTTTTAAGGTCGTCGATGAACTGTTTCTTGATCTTGAAAGGACGGCCTGCGAGTTGGAGCTCCGCCTCACCCTTGGTCTCGATCTCGTCGAGATGTGCGCCGAAGTTGTGGACCACGTGATGCGCATCGGCGGGCGCACCGATGGTCGCAACGGCCTTTACCTCGGGAATGTGCGGGGCCGCCGAAATCACCGCCGCACCGCCCAACGAATGACCGATCAGAATAGACGGCGCTTCGTAATGGTCGCGGAGGAAGTCGACGGCGCTCAGCAGGTCCTGGATGTTAGACGAAAAGTTCGTGTTGGAGAACTCGCCATCGCTTGATCCAAGACCTGTGAAGTCAAAACGCAAGACTGCAATGCCTTGGGCTGACAGCTCGGAGGCGATGCGCTTTGCCGCGAAGATATCCTTCGAGCATGTAAAACAATGGGCAAAGAGGGCGAACGCACGGATCGGGCCTGTCGGAATATCCAATCGGCCGGCGAGTTCGGCATCTTGCGAGCCTGGAAATGTTATTTTGAGGGGGGATGTCATGCCCGCTGCCCTTGTCCTGTTGACGATATGCCGGATGTGGCGACACATATTTAGGCCATCAATCGGACGGCGCATCAACTCTGATCAGCAGGTCTTCAAACAAGTCGGCGCATTGTGAACGCACACGATGCTACTTGCTCGGGCTCGTTCAACTTGCCTAGGCGGTTTTGGAAGGGATTGGGAACGCGATTGTCGCTTTAAGTCCGCCCATGTCGGAGCGTGCCATACTGAACTCGCCGTCATAGGCATTGACGAGATCGCGTACGATCGAAAGCCCGAGGCCGGAGCCGGGTTTGTGTTCATCGAGGCGTTCGCCCCGCTTCAAGGCCCGTTTTTGCTCGTCTTCAGAAAGGCCGGGGCCGTCATCTTCAATGTCGAGGATGAGAGACCCATCTTCGCTTTTTCCCGATATGCGAACGGTGCTCGATGCCCATTTGCAGGCGTTGTCAATGAGGTTGCCAAGTGCCTCTTCCAAGTCCTGGCGCTCTCCGGAAAACTTCTGCTCGCTGTCGAGTGCGACGGTGATCCGGATATCGCGGTCGCGGTAGATTTTCGACATGGCGCGGGCGAGGCCGTCCACAATGGGCTTCACCTTGTGGGCCGCACTCAAAACACCAGTGCGTGCAATGATCTGTGCGCGGTCGAGATGATAGTTCACCTGCCCCTGCATAGCCTGGGTCTGCTCTTCCACTTTGTTGGACAAGGGCGTGTCAAACTCGCGCGCTTCATTGCGCAAAACGCTGATTGGGGTTTTCAGTGCATGGGCGAGATTGCCGACATGGGTTCGGGCGCGCTCGACGACTTTTTTGTTAAAGCCGATGAGCGCGTTGAGCTCGGTGACGAGAGGTTCAATCTCAACTGGAAATGTGCCGCGCAGATTGTCCGAGCGTCCTTCGCGGATGTCGTTGAGGCCGCGGGCTATGAGAGACAGAGGTCGCAGGCCCCATTTTACCTGCGCAAAGGTCGAAATCGCGAGCAGGAAGCCGAGTGCCGCCAATGTCAGAGAAACACGCTGGCGGAAACGGTTGATGTCGTTTTGGATGTCACTCGCATTGCCAGCCACCATGACAACCACCGGATCTTCCCCTTCCATGCTGATGTCGCGCGCGACGATGCGAAGGAGATTGTCTGCGGGACCATCAGCGTAAAAGGAGACAACGCCTTCATCATTCGGGCGTTCGCTTGCCAAACCGGCCGTGGGCAGGCTTTCCGCGAACAATGAGCGTGAGGCGAGCACCACTTCGCCATTTGCTTTCGCGACGTGCCAGTACCAGCCGGAAAGAATGAGGGAAAAGCGGGGTTCGGGAAGGCGGGGTTCTTCCATCCGCATGGGGTCCTCGGCCTCGGCCTGAGCCGCGACGAGGATTTTCAGATAAACATTGAGCCGTTCGTCAAAACCGCGCTCGACGCTTTGCTGATAAAGGCCGGAGAGCAGGAAACCCGCGACGACGAGGCCGAGAAGGCTCCATAAAACGGAGGAAAGGAGGAGGCGAAGTGCAAGCGAATTAGGAATCATCAGGCTCGCTCAAGCGATACCCCATGCCGCGCACTGTTTCGATGATGTTTACACCGAGTTTCTTACGAAGGCGCCCGACGAAGACCTCAATCGTGTTTGAATCGCGGTCGAAGTCCTGGTCGTAGAGATGTTCGGTAAGCTCGGTTCGGGAAATGATGCGGTCCGGATGATGCATCAGGTATTTCAAAACGCGGAATTCATGGGAGGTGAGTTTGACAACGTCATTGCCCGTGGTCACACGGCTCGTCTTCGCATCAAGTCTTACGGGCCCACAGACGAACTCGTTCGAGGCATGACCGCTTGCGCGGCGGGTCAAGGCCCGGAGCCGGGCCAGGACCTCTTCCATATGGAATGGTTTGGCGACATAGTCATCTGCGCCAGCGTCAATCCCCTGAACCTTGTCGCTCCAACGATCCCGAGCGGTCAGGATCAAGACCGGCATGTTGCGGTTTTCGCGCCGCCAGTCTTCCAGAACGCTTATGCCGTCTTTGACGGGCAAACCGATGTCGAGGATGATGGCGTCGTAGGGTTCCGTATCGCCGAGGTAATGACCCTCTTCACCGTCAAACGCCGTGTCGACCGCGTAACCGGAATCTGTGAGTGCACTCACCAGTTGCCGATTGAGGTCTGTGTCATCTTCAACAACCAGTACCCGCATGCCCCTCGCCTTATCTTCCGACCAATGCGCCGCTTCTTGCGTCGGCAATCACGCGCGCAGCAGACCCGTTTGATTTCAGAATGGTGACGATGTAAACGAGACGCCCGCCCCGACTGCACAGATTTGCGCCGACCACCTCGCCTCCGACCGCGGAACGAACCGATCGGCTGATGCGACTCAGCGATGCAGCTTTGCCAGCACTGATTGCTTGGCGCGCCTGGGAAGGGCTCAAGCATCCTTGTGCATAGGCATGCATCGCCGTTCCGAACGCAAATGCGCACAGTATACCAGCCGTCATCACGATTTTTAACACGGTCAATTTCATCGATCGCAAAATGCCTCAGGCTCACTGAATGAAGTCTGAATGAGTTTGTCACAAACGCAAGAGGGTTAATTGGCCAAATCACCGCACAATGAAAGCCAGGCCGCATTGTGTTCACGCACTTGTTTCGCAGTTTGAATGGTATCGCGACTTGACCAGGTGATCGGCTGAAAGGCGTCGCAACTGAGATCAGTCGCGACGAAACCCGTCATCTGGCACGCCATCAGAGGCAGACTTAT
>JBCBTO010000128.1:0-6040 GCA_039818625.1 Pseudomonadota bacterium | reverse complement strand
CCCAATCCCCACCCTGAAAGGATTCCGAAGGCGAATTTGAAACCGGCTTGACCAATGATGCGAACGCCATTGATCCACCCCCACAGTCTGTCGCTGCAAGACCGACCATTACATCGACCGCTCCGCAGCCAGAGCTTCAAAGCATAACCGCCTCAGGAATTGCCACACCGGCGATAAGACCGGTGATCACAAGCATCGCGAATCCTGCCCTATCAAGTCAAAGACCCGGTCCAGACATCGTCGGACAAATGGGAACGGACGGCGACAATTCCAGGCAATCGCGTGGAGTAGACCCCCGCATACGTGATCGGGCCGAAGACGTCGCGGAAAGTGATCTTAAACGCCCCGCGGAAATGGCTGCCGGTCCCGACGACGTGCCAGGTGACGGACCACAATTTGCCAGACCTCACGACGGCTCGTTGCCGACCGAGTTCGAGAACTTCTCGGCTGCGTACAAATTTGTCACGGATCGTTACGGAATAGGGTTCACGGATCAACCATTGTATCCACCGCAGCCGCGTCCCCAGCATTCCGACGCGGATCTTGCCGATATGCTGGCGGGTGCGCTTCCGACCTTTGAACTGCTCAGTAAAGACCACGCCAATGCCCTGAGAGGCATCATTATCACGACTGAGCGGCCAAATTTCTCGGATGATGTCGACCGTAGCAGTGTCAGAATCAACCCCGAAACAGCGGGAATGTTAATGCCACTGGGTTTGACAGCCCTCGCATCTCCGATTGTTTCTCTTCCAACCCCCAACTATCTCAACAATTTCAGTGTTGATATGGAACATGTGGTTTTGCATGAAATCGCAGGCCACGGGTTTGCCACACTGGCCATAAGAGAGGCGCGGGATTTCGAGCAAGGCAGGCGCTTCATTGCCCGGATTGTCGGCCCTGAAAGTCCACCTGATGTCCGAGGTGTGACGATGGATGATTTCATCGCCAATCGGTTCCCAAACGACACACCTCGCATACCTTTAGTAAGGCTGAGAGAACACTTTGACGTGAAAATAAGAACAAATGAGTTTTATGACACCTTAGACGCGACTGGCTTCAGGCCCCTGATGGCGGACTGGAAGGGCACGTTAGACATCTATGAGCAACTTCCAGACGGGGGTGCGACGCGAGCCTGGGGCAGGCAAAACATTTCCCAATACGCTGGCCTGAAAGGCGAGACGCTTCCAGAGTTTGCCGTAGCTTACTTCAAAGGCTGGCCCATAGAGAACCGCTGGCCGGATTATGAAGTAAAGATTCCGCATCTGTTTGATCGAGCCTACGGCCCACCCTCGAACATTCTTTTGCATCATTACAAAAGGGTATTGCGCGGTGCCGATACAAGCGGTCGGATAACATCTCAAACGCGTGGTGAATTCAGGTAAGTCCATACTGGGCAGGATGAGGTAATGTTCAGCATCCCGCTGAAAATCAAAGAGTTTCTCAACTGGGCCATTAATGCCGAGTTCAAAGACCGGGAGTTTTGCGCAACTTATTTTCAGAAAATTTGGCTCCCCGAACAGGACTCGAACCTGTGACCCAATGATTAACAGTCATTTGCTCTACCAACTGAGCTATCGGGGACCAATTGGGAACGCTTAAGCGTGAGCGATCGTATAACAAAGCTTGCGCGGACATGCAAAGCGAAAAGAGCGCAAAAGTCTGAGAAAAAGGCAACAGAACGCTTGCCCGGTCAGATATCGAGGCCGTCAGCGAATTCTGCGTTTTCCTGAATGAACTGGAACCTGGCCTCGGGCTTGTTGCCCATAAGGCGGCTAACCGTCGAGGCAGTCTGGCCGGCCTCCTCGTCCATGACCTGAACGCGAAGCAGAGTCCTCTTTGACGGGTCCATGGTCGTCTCTTTCAATTGCGCGGGCAGCATCTCGCCAAGGCCCTTGAAGCGGCCGATGTCGATCTTGCCGCGGCCGGTGAATTCGGTCTCCAGCAATTCATCCTTATGCCCGTCATCGCGGGCGTAAAGCGTTTTGCCGCCTTGGCTGATGCGATAGAGCGGGGGAACGGCCATAAAAAGATGCCCGTTGCGAACAAGCTCCGGCGTCTCCCGGAAGAAAAAGGTGATCAGCAACGACGCGATATGGGCCCCGTCCACATCCGCGTCAGTCATGATGATCACGCGCTCGTAGCGCAGATCCTCATCGCGGTAACGTGAGCCGGTGCCACAGCCGAGGGCTTGCATGAGGTCGGTGAGCTGCTGATTGCTGGCAAGCTTGTCGCGCCCCGCATTCGCAACGTTCAAAATCTTGCCCCTCAGCGGAAGGACCGCCTGGTTTTTCCGGTCGCGTGCCTGTTTCGCAGACCCACCGGCCGAATCCCCCTCGACGATAAAAATCTCCGAGCCCGCCGCAGCGTTCTGGCTGCAATCGGCAAGCTTGCCCGGAAGGCGCAGCTTGCGCACCGCGGACTTGCGGTTGATTTCGCGTTCTTGGCGGCGGCGCAGGCGTTCGTCCGCGCGGTCAATCACCCACTCAAGCAGCTTGTTCGCCTGGTTGGGAGACCCGGCAAGCCAGTGGTCGAACTGGTCGCGGATCGCATTCTCGACGATGCGGATTGCTTCGGTGGTTGCGAGTTTGTCCTTTGTCTGGCCAACGAACTCGGGCTCCCGCACGAAGACGGACAACATCGCGGCACCCGACGTCATGATATCGTCGCTCGTGATCACGCTGCCCTTCTTGTTGCCGACGAGCTCCGCGTAAGTCTTCAAGCCACGCAAAAGGGTGGTGCGAAGCCCGGTCTCGTGGGTTCCGCCTTCCGGTGTCGGGATGGTGTTGCAATAGGAGTTGACATAACCATCGCCCGCAAACCACGCGACGGCCCACTCGACAGCGCCGTGCCCGCCTTGCCGGTCCGTTTTTCCCGCGAAAACATCATCAATGACTTTCTTTTCACCGGTAAGGCCGGCTTCGAGAAAGTCCTTCAAACCGCCTGGAAAATGAAAAACCGCCTTTTCCGGAACGTCGCCCTTGTCGTCCAGCAGGGACGGGGCGCAGGTCCAGCGGATTTCGACGCCACCGAAAAGATAGGCTTTGGACCGCGCCATCTTCATCAGTTTGGCGGGTGAAAACTTGGCTTTCGCGCCGAAAATCTCCGCGTCGGGGTGAAACCGCACCCGCGTGCCACGGCGATTGTGGATCGGACCCAGGTTTTCAAGTCCACCTTGCGGGATGCCGCGTGAAAATATCTGTCGATAAAGCGTTTTGGAGCGCGCCACCTCGACCTCCAACCGATCAGAAAGCGCATTGACGACGGATACGCCAACACCGTGCAGACCGCCTGAGGTTTCGTAAACGTTGGAATCGAATTTTCCGCCCGCGTGGAGCGTTGTCATGATGACTTCAAGCGCGGATTTATCCTTAAACTTCGGGTGTGGATCGACCGGAATTCCGCGCCCGTTGTCGGAGACGCAGAGACTCCCGTCCGCTTCGAGTTCCACATCGATCCATGTCGCATGGCCCGCGACAGCCTCGTCCATGGAGTTGTCAATCACTTCCGCAAACAGGTGATGCAGCGCTTTCTCATCTGTGCCGCCGATATACATGCCAGGTCGGCGCCGGACCGGCTCAAGTCCCTCGAGTACCTCAATATCGGCGGCGGTGTAACCATCATTGGCTGCAGGTTCGGGGGCTTTTTTGCGAGCGGGGGGCGCCGAATGATCAGTCTTCAGCGCCACCGGCTTTTCGCCCGTTTTTTTTACCTGTGTCTGCGGTTTTTCGCCAAGGGGAGCGAAATCGGAAAAGAGATCACTCGATTTTTCAACTGCCATTCATCTTTCCCGTTTCGTTAGCCGTCGAGACAATACCCGACTCGCCCGGCACAACGCCACCGCTGGTTTGCGCATTTACACGCTATGCGGGACAAGTGAGGTCTTCCACACCTTTTCCACAGGCTTTCCCCAGCTTCATAGCATGGTTATCCACGTTGTAGAACAAAAATCGAACAAAATAAGAACATTTAATGCCATTTACGTCACATATTGAGCTCTTTGAAGAAGTCGTTCCCTTTGTCGTCGATGACGATGAAGGCGGGGAAGTTTTCAACCTCAATGCGCCAGATAGCCTCCATACCGAGCTCTTCGTACTCCACGAGCTCAACCTTCTTGATGCAGTCCTGGGCGAGGCGGGCCGCCGGGCCACCGATGGAGCCGAGATAAAACCCGCCGTGTTTCTGGCACGCCTCGCGCACCTGCTTGGAGCGGTTGCCTTTCGCGAGCATGACCATCGAGCCACCCGCGCCTTGAAACTGATCGACGAAACTGTCCATCCGTCCAGCGGTTGTGGGGCCAAACGAGCCGGATGCGTAGCCTTCGGGCGTTTTGGCGGGCCCGGCATAGTAAATCGGATGGTTTTTGAAATAGTCGGGCAGGGGCTCTCCCTTGTCGAGCCGCTCGCGCAGTTTGTTATGGGCGGAATCGCGCGCGACGATGATTGTGCCGGTCAGGGAAAGTCGCGTTTTGATCGGATGTTTGGAGAGCTCACCCAAAATATCCCCCATGGGACGATTGAGGTCGATATCCACCACGTCGCCGGAAAGCGCGTCCGGCTCCACTTCAGGCAGATATTGAGCCGGGTTCGTCTCCAGTTGCTCAAGGAAAATCCCGTCCTTGGAGATCTTGCCGAGCGCTTGCCGGTCTGCGGAGCACGACACGCCGAGACCAATAGGCAAGCTCGCCCCGTGGCGCGGCAGTCGAATGACGCGCACATCGTGACAGAAGTACTTGCCGCCAAACTGCGCACCGACCCCGAGATTCTGTGTGAGCTTGTGGATTTCAGCTTCCATCTCAAGGTCGCGGAACGCGTGACCCGCTTCGGATCCAGACGTCGGAAGATCATCATAATAGCGGCAGGAGGCGAGCTTCACCGTCTTGAGGTTCATTTCGGCAGATGTTCCGCCGATGACAATGGCCAGGTGATAAGGCGGACAAGCGGCTGTTCCGAGTGTCAGTATCTTCTCCTTGAGGAACGCGATCATTCGATCATGGGTGAGAAGCGACGGCGTGCCCTGAAACAAGAAGCTCTTGTTGGCGGATCCGCCACCTTTTGCGATGAACAGGAACTTGTAGGCATCATCGCCTTCAGCATAAAGATCGATTTGTGCGGGCAGGTTGGTGCGGGTGTTTTTCTCTTCAAACATCGAGATTGGCGCGACCTGGCTATATCGCAAGTTGCGCTTTTCATAGGCGTCAAAAACACCTTGCCCAAGCGCGACCTCATCGCCCCCTTCGGTCCAGACCTTTTGCCCTTTCTTTCCCATGATGATGGCGGTGCCTGTGTCCTGACACATGGGAAGAACGCCACCCGCCGCAATGTTCGCGTTTTTCAGCAAATCATAGGCGACGAACTTGTCATTCGATGTCGCCTCGGGGTCATCGAGAATGCTGGCAAGCTGTTTCAGATGGCCGGGCCGCAACAGATGATTGATGTCCATGAACGCCTGCTCTGAGAGGATGCGCATGGCCTCGTCTTCGACCATCAGTATCTCTTTGCCGTTGAAATCTGCGGTCGACACGTGGTCCGACGAAAGCTTTCGATAGGTCGTGGTATCGGCCATGGCTGGGAAAAGCGGCGCGGGCTCGTAAGACATGGAAGTGCCCTTTCTCGACGGGATGTTGGACTGGGTCCTTCATAAACGGATTTCCCAAAACGGAGAAAGCCCGCGTGCTCACTTTTTCAAGGAACACCCTCGAAAAGTGACATCTGAGATGCCCCATAGTGCCTCGATCCACGTGGGACATATTGCACTTTAAAATTGATTTTAATTCATGAGTTATATTTTAAGTTGTATAAGAGGGGCTTCTGCAACCCAGCCTCAGAAGCAAAGCGGTGCCAAGACAATGATGCGGTGGTTAGACCCCAAGGCAAACGCCAAGGCATGGCACAGACTGTTTTTCAGTATGCGCAGCCAGTTCATCGTGCTCGTCGGTGCGCTGTCGATCGGTTTTGCCTTTTTATCCATGACATTTCACGCTGGAACCGAGATTGCGAGCGCGCGAAAAAAGGAAATGGACGGCGCATCGGCTTTTGCCGAG